>JAIRTB010000098.1 GCA_031255155.1 Rickettsiales bacterium | reverse complement strand
GTTTTTTTAAGCGTCTTGACGGCGGAGCGGCCCTCTTCGTCATAATAGGATATGCGTCCGCGCTCGTCCTCGAACATATACAACTTCAACTCGGCCCGGCGCGAATTTAGATAGATGCTTGCGAACACAAGCTCTCCATTGCCCAGATACCGGCCGTCGGGGCCGTATCTTTCCCTATACATGACCGAAAAATCGTCCCCGGGGTATATGTCGCGCTCGAAGTCTATATCGAAGCTGAACACATCATAGAATTTATCGACTATATTATACGGGATGCCGGCCTGGGACGCCGTTTCGATCAGGCTGGCCCCTTTGGTTATCCTGCCGGAGCGCCTGACCAGCCGGGTTTGATGCTCTATATGGACCTCGCGCGACACCCAGCCATTCTCGGAGGCGGAGACTATCACCTTATAGACCGGGGAGCGTTCTATTTCCAGCAGCAGAACCTCGGGCGAGCTGCCCGCCCGGGGGCGGTATTTCACGAACAACATATCGGAATCCGGCCGCAATCCATTCGGATTCATAGTGTCTTCGAGCCCTTTCGCTATATCGAGAATCTGCGCGTAATCCACGCCTTTGGACGAGAGGAGCGAGGCCAGCGAGTCGCCCTTTTTCACAGGAAGCTCGGCCGTTTCGGTAAGACCGTGCAGATCGTCGAGCAACGCGGACAGCGCGTTTGTAGGCCGGGCGGAGAGCTTTTCTTCGAAATCCGTGGACGGAGCGCGCCCGTATCCTCCGCTTGTGCGAGAGAAACCCACCATCAGCGACATTGCGCAGAACAATACCGCCGCGCCCGCCTGGGTCCTATGATTCAACTTCAACATATTTTCCTTTGCCCATGAAACTATCACAAAACGACCCGCATTTCAAGCTTTTTATATTGACAGGGCGGCAAGGGCCTATAAAATGCCCGCATGCGAAACGCGGAAAAATTGCTTGACGAGGCGCTCGCGGAATGCATCGCCTCCGGCGGAACCGACGGGTGGGCGGTCCATTCCCGGAAAGCCGCCCAATTCGCAAGGGCCGTGGCCTCGGCCTGCGGCATGGACGCAGAATTCGCCTATAACGCAACCCTATTGCACGATGCAGGGCGGAGCTATCCCGAGGCGAACGCTCCGGCGTCGGTATTCATGCACGGACCTTGCGGGTACAGGTTCCTTGAAAGCCGCGGCGCTTTGGAATACGCCAGGTTCGCCATTACACACTTCATAAGCTCGAAAGCCATAAAAAAGGGCGACTGGGCCGGGTTGAGCCCCGCGGACGAGGAGCTTTGCATCCGGGTTTCGGCCTCGGCCCCTTTCGACGACTATGACATGCTGGTCCAGCTTGCCGACAACACGGCCCTTAAAGAAGGCTTTGTCTTTATCGAGCAGCGGATGATCGATTCCATGTTCCGCTATGGACAGATGCCCGGCGACATGGCGCGATTCCTTTACCTTTGCCGCCTGAAAGCCAAATTCGACGCAAAGTGTGGGCGCAATGTCTATCTTATCCTGCCCGATTTCGTGCAAGAGGCCGCCGCCATGAAATACGACTATATGTCGAAATAGCCCAGGCCATTCGCGAGCCGCTTTCGGACTGCGCCCTTACTTTGAGTTTGAACAAGCAGAAAATCAAGATTCTTTTGCGAAAGTTCCAGCAGGGATTTCTTATCGGCGGGCCTTGGCATTATTGAATTTCCTTTCATAAATTACATAAAAGTCCGGGAATCGCGCCATGTTAAACCACCCAGCGAAAAATAAACTTGACTTTTGCCCGACGGGCCTATAATATCCTTGTGTTTTTGCAAATTCAAGGAATATTCGCCATGCCGCGCCTATGCCAAATTCTTGGGACAAAGCCTTTGTCGGGCCACAATGTTTCACACTCGGAGCGCAAGACCAAGCGCGTATTCAACCCCAATCTGCAAGACGCTTCGTTTTTCAGCGACATTTTGGGCGTCCGCGTCAAATTCCGCGCTTCGGCACGCGCAATCAAAAGCGTAGAGAAAAACGGGGGGATCGATTCCTATCTCCTTGGCCGCGGAAATTCCCGCCTTTCGCCGGAGGCTTTGCGCATCAAGGCCCGCATAGCGGGCGCAGCCGAGAAAAAGGGAGCATGAGATGGCTAAAAAAACCGCGAAAATCCTTATCAAACTGCGCAATCCGGACACGGGCACTTTCTATACCACATATCGCAATCCCAAGTCGGCCAACACCCAGGAAAAGCTTTCGTTCCGGAAATACGACAAGAAGACCCGCAAGCACGAGCTTTTTGTAGAAAACAAGATTTAGAAACGGCCGGGCGGCTATTGAATATTCGATGCGCCGGGTTCGAGAGTGTTTGATTCCATACCGGGGATTTCGCCGGAAAATCTTTTAAGTTCAGGCATTGGCGCTAGTTTTCGCTAGGGGATCGACGGTCGGCAAAAAAGCCTTGCCCTTGCGCGCGAATCGTGTTATACTATAATCCGATGACAGGAGGATACATGAGAAAACTATCGATTTTGGCCGCTTTTGTTTTTGGCGCCTGCTCGCCCATGACAGAGCAAATGGGCGGAAAGCCTGTTGGCAACGACTTGCCCTATGCTTTCGCCGAGTTTTCCGACATTCCCATTCCGGAGCGCGCCAACATGATTCTTGACCACACCTCTATTTACGGCCGCGGCGACGATTGGGTCGGCAAGATCACCTATACCGTTCCATACGGCGTTTCGGGCGTGTTCGATTTCTATATCAGCGAGATGCCCCGTTTCGGGTGGGACGAGATCACCAGCGTGCGCGGCTCTTCCGCCGCAATGAGCTATGTCCGCGGAAAGCGCGCGACTATGGTGCAGATCAACCCTTCTTCCTTGGACGGTACTGTCGTGACTTTGAATGTATCGCCCATGCCGCCAAACCTTAAAATAGCGAACACGGAAAAAGACAAGATCGACAGGTATGGATTGAATCGCCTGCCTCCGGGCGTCAACGCGGCGGCCGGGGTTGGTCCGGTATCGGTGGGCGGCGTGCCGGTTTCGAACGGTCCGGCGG
Source organism: Rickettsiales bacterium (assembly GCA_031255155.1). GTDB lineage: Bacteria > Pseudomonadota > Alphaproteobacteria > Rs-D84 > CACZYB01 > WQWV01. The sequence continues at coordinate 2,494 of JAIRTB010000098.1, read as the reverse complement.
CGGGCGCAAGCTCTTTGCAATCGATGACTTCCCCGTCTAAGCATGAACCCGGCGGACTGGGCCTTGGCGAGGCCAGCAATGCAAACTATCCCTCGTCTTCGCCCGGGGTCGGCGCTCCTCCTCCGAGGTATTGAGCCGATTTGTGGCGGGTCTGCGTGCGCGCACCGTGTTCTTGGAGCGAGTTTTATCGTTGCTTGTGCGTTTATAGATCGGGGCCGTCGCGTTTAGGAGAGTTGCATGAAATTCAAGCTGATTTATAATGGAGAGGTCAAGATCAATCCGAAAAGGCGCACTCAGCATCTTGACGACATACGCACGGCTTTGAGCCCCCAGCTGAGGCGCCTTACCGAGATCGCTCCGTATTCCGTTATCCGCGAGAAGCTTGTCCAAAAAGGACGCGGCATACGCGAGGTCGGCGGCGCCAAGTTTTTTCCCATCATCACGCCCGAGCTGAACCTCCTCGCCGACTTGGACGTGCAGATTTTACATCCGGAACTGCTTGAAACGCCTCACGCCGACATCGACAACCGCATGAAGACCTTGCTTGACGCTTTGAAGCGGCCACAAGGGCCTCACGAGGTTTGCAATACCCACAACGGCGAAATCATATACACACTGCTTGACGACGACCATCTGGTCACCAGGATGAACATCAACACTTCCCACCTTTTGGATCCATGCGCAAGCGGGTGCGGACGCGGCTCGGGTCCCGGTTCTCGCGAGAGCTATGAGCTTCTTATCATTATCGGAGTTTCCATACGCGCCAGCAAAGGGACCATGGACAACTTGGCGATCATCGTTTAACGGCGCCGTATTTTCGATGCGGATTTCCAATATGCAAATTTAGGCATTGTTTTATCTTTCATTTTTACCATCTTCTTTTTCGGCTTTTAGCTTGGCCGCGTCAAAAATCGCCTTGAAAGGAGTTCCCGATTTTATCGCGGCTTCTTTAACGCTTTCGTATTCCGGATAATATCGGACAATATCCTTTATCCAGCATTTTTTTATAATTATATCACCTTCCGGCAAACTGACGGAAAAGCTTTTCCTCTCCATGCATGTCCGGTCGACCGGATATTTCCGAAGCCCGATAGTGGTAGTTTGCCGGAAAATAATATCTTCCATAAGCGGCACCAGGGTTTCGCCGGCAAGCACCTGCATAATATAGGCAGGACGGCTTTTCTTCATGACGCATGGAATAAACTGTACGTTCAGGGCGCCTTTATCAATCAACCGCTCCATGACAAAGCCCAGTTCCTCTCCGGTCGCATCGTCCAAAGTGCATTCGATAACAAAGACGCTTTCTTTCATTCTATTTCCCTTATAACAAGCGCTCTGAGGAAATTAGCCCGTCCGAAGTCGCGTTTGCCAAGCCCTATGCCGCTCTTTTCGATTTTATACGCTTTCGGCAGGCTCTCCCTCGTCCTCAATGCGGCCGCGATGGCAATTCCGGTCGGGGTGACCATCTCGCCCTCTATTTCGCCTTGGCGGAGAGTTATGCCATAGCGTTCCGCTATATTCAAGACCGCGGGGACCGGAACGGGAAGCATGCCATGCTGGCATTTCACGAACCCACGCCCTTCGTTCAGGCCGGCGATAATGCAATCCCTGATTCCCAGATCGTCGAATAAAACCGCCGCCGACACAATATCGACGATTGAATCAAGAGCGCCAACTTCGTGAAAATGAATTTCTTCTATCGGCAGTCCATGAGCCTTGCTTTCGGCTTCTGCCACAATTTTGAATATCTTTTTTGCCAGCTCCCGGGCGCTATCGCTCATCTTGCCATCGTCTATAATTTTATAAACGTCGGCGAGGTTGCGGTGTTCGTGATGATGATGCTCCACATGCTCGTGATGATGCTCATCGTGGTCATGATGATCGTGGCTGTGATGGTGATGTTTTCCGTGTTCGTGATGATGTTCCCCATGATGATCGTGCCCGTGATTGTGATCTTCGCCATGTTCGTGACGATGTTCTTCGTGTTCATGACTATCTTCAATGATAACGTCAAAATCACACCCGGAAATGCCGTAGCTGTCCTTTTTTGAAATGTTGTAGCGAAAGCCTTTCAAGTTCAGACTTTCCAGAACCTTGTCCAGTTTTTTTCTATCCGCCCCAAGGTCAAGCAAAGCCGCGACGGACATATCTCCGCTAATGCCGCCGAAACCGTCAAAATATAAAAATTTTTCGTTCATTTCGTTTCCTTTTTTTATTTGGTTACATTTTTTCGACAATACTTCGTTTAAAGATTTTTAATTTTTTAGTTATTGAACTAGATTGACAGCCAGGCCGGTCAGCAGCGAAAAAACTATCACGAAGGCTATATAAAGAAGAAAGCGTTTGAAGCCGAGAACGATTTTCGCGGCCCCTAGGTTCGTGATTTTTAGAGATTGTCCCGCTATCATAAACGCGCTGGCGGCCCCTATGCTCATGCCGGATTGCAACCATCCCGCCAGCAGAGGAATAGTTCCTCCGCCGCACACATAAAGAG
>JAIRTB010000063.1 GCA_031255155.1 Rickettsiales bacterium | reverse complement strand
CTATGTCCCTATACGCGTATTCGGCCGATTCGGCGAACGCTTTGAGGGCGGGCAGCCTTTCGTCCGAGGGCATTGCCATTATCCTTTCAAATTCGACGGCCTGGTCGCGGGCAAGGGATTCGACGCTGGCCCTGTGCCAGTTCACGCCCGCCGCCCCGATCAATACGGCCGCCGCCGCCGAGATTATATAAGCCTTGTATTTGTGCCATACGGCCAAAGCCCTGTCCCGGTCGGCCTCTTCCTGCACCTCGCGCAGGAAAGCCCTTTGCCGGGCCTCCTCGTATTGCTGCTTCAACGATTTTTTTTCTTCTGACATTTCCGCTCCTTTGCCTGTGTGTCCGGGTCTTGGTGTCCAGGCTTGTCCCAAGCCTATGCGCCCCGATGCCTGTTATTCCAATTCCTGTGTCAAGCCTATGTGTTCCAATGCCGATGCCTGTTCCGGTTCTTGTCCAAGCCTTGGCCTCTATATCCCAAGGGCGCGCCTTTGTATCGCGTCCAGTTCCGCCGCGCCTTTTTTCGCAAGGGCCAAAAGGGCCGACAGATCCTCGTCCGTGAAAGGGACCTTTTCCGCCGCGGCCTGAACCTCGACGATCCGTCCGTCGCCCGTTATGACAAAGTTCGCGTCCGTCTTTGCGTTGCCGTCCTCGGCGAAGTCGAGGTCCAGCAGCCTTTCGTCCCCGACTATGCCCGCCGATACCGCCGAGACAAAGCTTAGAACCGGGAACCGGACGGACTTTTCCTTGTCCGCGAGTTTTTGAAAGGCAAGATGCATGGCGACGAACCCTCCGGTTATGGCCGCCGTCCGCGTGCCTCCGTCCGCTTGCAGCACATCGCAGTCGACTATCACCTGCCTCTCCCCGAACGCGCCGAGGTTCACCGCCGCGCGCAGCGAGCGCCCGACAAGCCGGGAAATCTCGGTCGTGCGCCCGTTCGGGTGCAGCTTCATCGAATCGCGGTCGTTCCTTGTCCCGGTCGCGCGGGGCAGCATAGAGTATTCCGCGGTCACCCATCCCCGGCCCAAGCCGCGCAGGAAAGGCGGGACCTTGTTTTCCACGGTCGCCGTGCACAAAACCTGGGTGTCGCCGAATTTGACAAGGCAGGATCCCTCGGCATGCTTGTTCACGCCCGTCAGAATCTCCGCCTTGCGCAGGGCGTCGGCCGCCCTTAAAAAAGCCCGCATTTTTTATCCTTGAACTTCGTCCTCAAAGCGTCTATCATTGTATAGCACGAATTTGGAAAAGGCAAGCATGAAAGAAAGCCTTGAAAACGCACTGATAGGCCTGTCGCGGGCGGCGGCCAAAATACAAGAGGCCGCCGGCGGCGCCCGCGCCCTTAGGGATTCGCTTTTCTCCAAGCTTGCCTTGGCCGAGGAGGGCGCCAGGGTCGCGAACGGGAAAATCCGCGCCGCGCGGGCCAAGCTTGCCGAGCTTGCCGAGGGGGTGAAATGAGCGCGCTCAGCTTCTCCATAAACGGAAAAACCTATTCGGTCGAGGTGCCTATGGGGCAGGAGGCTTATATCCGCAACCTGGCCGTCCAGGTCGACGCCAAAGCGAAAAACCTTGCCTCGGTATTCCGCGGCGCGGACCAGGAGACGCTCTTGCTGATGTGCGCGATAATCACCGCGGGCGAGGCGGAAAAGACCAAGCTTCGCGCCGCCGAGGCCGAGGCGCGCGCCGCCGCGGTCGAATCCATCGAAGACGAGCTTGCCGCCGCGATAGACGCGGTCGCTGGCAAGCTTGAATCCATCGCTGGCAATCTGGCCTAGCCCCGCGCGAGCCGAATCATATAGTGCGTCGTCCGGGGTAAAACCCTGTAATTGTATATTATCCGCCCGTTTCCGTAATGATAAGTGTTCGATGGGCGCGCCAAGCCGTTTCAAATCCCCTTGCATTTCCGTCGCGCGCATAGTATAAAAGGCCGATGCCGATGTGGCTCAGCTGGTAGAGCAGGGCTTTCGTAAAGCCAAGGTCGGGGGTTCAAGTCCCTCCATCGGCACCACTTTCCCCCTCGCGTTTGCGGAGCGCTTGCAGCGATTTCCTTGCCCGCGCGTCCATCCTTTCGCACGCATAGGACATGGTTATGCGGGGCAGGGCCAAGGCATTTTCGCGCAAAAATTTTTCCACCCGGCGGGGGTCGGCTTTCCACGCTTCGCGCAAAAGCCAGCCGCAGGCCTTGTGAATCAATTCGTGCGGATGCGCGGCGAATTTCTCTGCGTGTTCAAGGATGAGGCCTATGCTCCCGCGCCGGACGAAATATAGCTGGGACACTATCGCGGCGCGGTTTTTCCACAAATCTGGCGCGTCGGCAAGGCGGCGCAAAAGCTTGGCGTCGCCGTTTTCGAACGCGTGCCGCCCGGCTATTTTGTGCGCGCTTGCGTCGACAAGATCCCAGTTGTCGACGCGGCCGTTGTCCAAAGCTTCGAGATAAAGCTCTAATGCCCGCGCCTTGTCGCGGTCGTCCCCAAGGTAAAATAGCGCGAACAGGCGGACCTCGTGCACGGGCGAGGCGAGCAGCCCTCTCAGCTCTTCCTTGGACAAGGTTCCCATGCTTTGCCGGACAAGGCCGCGCAAAAGGGGGGCGCGCACGCCAAGGACCGTGTCGCCCTCGCCGTATTTTCCCGGCGCCACGCCAAGGGTGCGCATAGAGAAGTCCCGGAATTTCCCGCCCTCGGCCATGCCGCGGATTCGGCCCTCTATCGTCATGTTTTTGTTCGGTCCCTATCGGCCCCTATCGTCCGCCGATTATCGTCCTCTTGGAATTTATAAAGGCGATTTTCTCTTGCTCTTGGAAATTTATAGGGCCGAAAGCCGGTCTGCCGCCGGCGGATATTTCGCCCGGCCGCTTGGGGTCAGGGCCCGGTCTGCCGCCGGCGGATATGTCGTTCTGCGATATTTCGCCCGACGGGCTTGCCGCCGGTCTGCCGCCGGCCAGTATTCCGCCCGGTCTTTTGGGGCTTTGGCTCGAATTGGATCCGGCCAGTATTTCGTTCAGCAGTTTGTATTCCTCTTGCGTCGGAAAGGAGTATATATTTCCGAAAAGAGTGTTCGCTTCTTTGACGACGGGCTTGTCCGTGAACATGAATTGCATGGCCTCGACATAGCTGTTATAGTTCCAGCGCCGCCCGGCTTCCGCAAAGTTGCTTTTAATGGTGTCGCGCACTTTCGGCCATCCGCCGTTCGTTATGTCCACAAGGACATCTTGCGATTTCGTGGCGACGCGGCGGATGTCCTCCATCAATGTTTCGCCCTTGACAGAGCGCTTCACGCCCGGGGGACAGGTCAGCTGCATGTATCGTTCGAGGAGTGCACCGGTCGCGTCGGGCGAGGCGTATTTCGTCTCCATGAATCCCACATCCCCGCCGCGCTCGGCGCCGCTGAGCATAAAGTTGTTCAGATAGAACGCGTTCTTGTGCATGTTGTTGTATATTTCGTCGCCGATTTCCCAGATTTTTTGGTTGTCCGGCATGTCGAGCTTGCCCCCGTAATAATGGTCGATCAGGGCCGAGAGATAGTTGGACGGGAGGAAATAATTTATCATGTCCGGCTTGCCTTTTGAGGGGTTCAGCGCGTGTTGCCGCGACAATTCGAGGCGTTCTTTGATGAATGCGGCGCGCCCCTCGCTTTGAAGCAGGAATTTCGTGCTGTCCGCCCACGAGGCGGCTTCGCTTTGCATGCTCCGGGCAAGATACGCATAGAAGCTTCCGTTCCTCAGCGCCTTGTTAAGGACGAGAAGTTCGGGCGAGGATATAGCGTTCGCCATATGCAGGCCTTCGTGGTTCAAATGCTCGGCAAGCTGTGCCTTGGAAATGTCGGTCGAAACGCCGATGCGGTTCGTGCCGTAAGAATATACGGGGTCCCCCGTGTTGTCGGTGTATATCACGGCGTCGCCTATATAGTTCTTGTCGGAAGGCTTCAAACGGTATTGAAGCATGGCCGAGTGCGGATGCTGATTGGCCAGCATGTCCAAGGCCGCTTCGATCTTGTTCCGCTGTTCTTGCGTGGTGTTCGAGGTGTAAAGTATCTCGGCGCCGGCTTTGGCGTTGTTGTTGGATAACAGCATGGCTGACAGTATCAAAGCCTGCAGTTGTTTGGGGAGGGGTTGTTGTTTTGTTTGCTTTTTCATGGTGGTTGCCTAGTTTTTCTAGCAGGTTTAACATCCGCGCCGATGGCGGGGATAGGTTTGGTGGCCAGGGGCGGAATCGAACCGTCGACACAAGGATTTTCAGTCCTTTGCTCTACCGACTGAGCTACCTGGCCATAATAAACTATGCCATTATACACCGGGCTTTGGGAAAATCAAGCCAAAATAAGGCGTGCCGTCCCGCCCGGTTGATAATGCCTGCATCGCCCGTTGATAATGCCGCGCGGCCCTGGTTGATGGCGTATGGGTGTTGAATATATGGCTTTCTCGGACGATAAAGATATGCCGCCCTTGACTTTCCGTCTTGGGGTTCCTATATAATACCGCGTTGAAAACTGAAACGGAGGCAAAAAATGAATTTCAAGCCATTATTCAATAACTTGCTGGTCGAGCGTCTGGACGAGGAGCAAAAGACCAAAGGCGGCATAATCATTCCCGACACGGCCAAGGAAAAGCCGATTCGGGGCCGGGTTCTGGCCGTGGGCGACGGCGCCGTGTCCGAGGACGGCAAGCGCGCGCCCATGACTGTCAAGGTCGGGGATGTCGTCTTGTTCAGCAAGTGGGGCGGGACCGAAGTCAAATTCGACGGCGCGGACCGGTTGATAATGAAGGAAACCGATGTCTTGGGCGTCATAGCCTAAGGGACGGATGGCCGGGGTGCGGCGCCGTGCGCGTCCGCCTGCCGGGCATGTTGGAAACAAGCAAACAAAGGAGCAAGTCAAATGAGCAAGATTTTGTATTTCGGCGCCGACGCGCGCAAGAAGATAGCAAGCGGCGTGGACGCGTTGGCGAACGCGGTCAAGGTGACTTTGGGGCCCAAGGGCCGCAATGTCATGCTTGACAAGTCCTATGGCGCCGCAAGGATAACCAAGGACGGCGTGAGCGTTGCCAAAGAGATAACGCCGTTGAAGGACCCGTTCGAGAATATGGGCGCCAAAGCCGTCAAGGATGTTGCCAGCAAGGCGGCAAGCGACGCCGGCGACGGCACCACCACGGCGACCTGCCTGGCCCAGGCGATATATAAGGAGGGGGTCAAGCTGGTCGAGGCCGGCATGAACCCGACCTCTATAAAATCGGGCATAGATTACGCGGTTTCTCTTGTTGTGGGCAGCATAGAGGCCAAGACGAAGAAGATAAGCAAGGACGAGGAGATAGAGCAGGTTGCGACTATATCCGCGAATGGCGACGCGTATATAGGCAAAAAGATAGCCGAGGCGATGCACTCCGTCGGCAAAGAGGGTGTGATTTCGGTCGAGGAGGCCAAGGGCTTCGATACCGAGGTCGATGTCGTCGAGGGCATGCAGTTCGACCGGGGCTATCTCTCGCCGTATTTCATAACGAACGCCGAAAAGATGCAGGCCGAGTATGAAAATCCGCTTGTCTTGATAAACGAGGGCAAGATTTCCAGCCTGCAACCCCTGCTGCCCATATTGGAATCCGTGGCGCAAAGCGGCAAGCCGCTGCTTGTCATAGCCGAGGATGTTGACGGCGAGGCGCTTGCGACGCTGGTCCTGAACCGCCTGCGGGGCGGGCTGAAAATCGTGGCCGTCAAGGCCCCGGGCTTCGGCGACCGGCGCAAGGAGATTCTGGGCGACATAGCGGCGCTTACCAAGGCCGTGGTGATAAGCGAGGACCTTGGCATGAAGCTTGAAAATGTGGACGCGAGCTATCTTGGCGGGGCCAAGCGCATAGTCGTCGAAAAGGAAAACACGACGATAATCGACGGCTCCGGGGACAAGGCCGATATCCAAAGGCGCGTCGCCGAAATCAAGGTTTCTATCGACAAGACGACCAGCGATTATGACAGGGAAAAGCTGCAAGAGCGCCTTGCCCGCCTGTCGGGCGGCGTCGCGGTCATCAAGGTCGGCGGCGGCAGCGAGGTCGAGGTCAAGGAAAAAAAGGACCGGGTCGAGGACGCGCTTGCGGCCACCCGCGCCGCTGTCGAGGAGGGGATTGTCGCCGGCGGAGGCTCTGTGCTTTTGCACTCGCGCGCCGGAATCCTGGCCTCGATGCGCAAAGGCGATTTCGACGAGGATTTCAAGGCCGGGATGAGGATCGTGCTCAAAGCGGTCGAGGCGCCCATCCGCCAGATAGCCGAGAACGCCGGTGTCGACGGGTCCGAGATAGTCGCGCAATACAACGCCAATTCGGACCATGACAACGAGGGATACGACGCCCGCACCGGCAAGTTCGTAAAGGACATGGTCGCGGCCGGCATAGTCGATCCCACGAAAGTCGTGCGCGTGGCGTTGCAGAACGCGGCGTCTGTGGCCGGCATGCTGCTCACGACCGAGGTCATGGTGGCGGAAGAGCCCGAAGAGCCCAAGCATGACCATGCGTCCGTGCCCGGCGGAATGGGCGGGATGGGGTTCTGATCCCCTCCGCCGCGCCGTGCGCGCGCCCGAAACAAGCCCCCGTCGAAGGGGGCTTGTTTTATAGCTTTGCTTGGCTTTGCATGGATAGCGCGCGCGGCATGAACCCGCCCGGCCATGCGCCCGCGCGGGCATATTTTCAAGGCCCGGGTATTTTGCCGCCGGAGATTCTATAACCGCCGTCTCCGACAAGGAATATTTTTTCCCCGTCCACGGCCACGCCCGCCGAGTCCGATATCGCATAGACGGGCAAGCCCGCGGACTTGGATTCGTTCACGGCCCAATCGTCGCTCCTGTCGTTCAAGTATTCCGCGCGGAAGTGCGGCAGTATCAGGAAATCCAGCAAATCCAGATAGCTTTCGACGCCGAAATGATCGGCCTTGCCATACATGGCGTCCTGATTTTCATAAGAGGGCATGCGTCCCAATATCATGGATCCGGCGCTGCTTCCGACATACAGTTTGCATTCCAGGATTTCCGGCAGGATTTTGGAAAGGCCGCTTTTGTCAAAGACGACTTTCAGCCATTCGGTATTGCCGCCCGTCGCGAACAGCATGTCGGCGGCCAGGATTCTCTCGCGGATTTTTTCCAGGGGCAGGGCGAGCAGATGGACTATTTCTATGGCGCCGCCGAAGCTGCCCGCCAAATCCTTCAAATCGTCTATTACGAACCTGTGGTCGCCGAACTCCATGGCCGAGGCTTCGTTTATTACGGCGATATTCACGGCCGAGGCGGGCTTGCCGGTCATTTCGGCGGCAAGGTCTACACCGCCTTTTATTTTTGTGATATTCGTGCTGGTCAATATGGCTTTCATTCGATTCCTTTGCCTATGGTTTGCCTTGGATCCCGTAATTCGTTCGGATCCTATGTTTGCCGGAATCCTATGAAATAATCAAGCGGAAATCAAGCGGAGGTTTTTTGCGGACGGCGCCCCCTCCCGTGCCGCGCGCGTATGCTGTCCCGTGCCGCGCGTGCCCGAGGGGATTTTCGGTTTTGCCGCGCCTGTCCGGAAAGGGTGGTTTTTATGGATTGCTTTTCGCGCGTCCCGTATTATAATCCCGCCCGAGGGTGAAAGGTATCTGTTCGTGCGCACCTATCCGTATATAACTTTTGCTTTTGGAAGTCGTCTGACGATTATATTGAAGTGCCGCGCGACGGCGTGGGGCAGGATATGCCCGCATTCCAAGGCTTGCAGATCGGACGGGGGGGGGTGGACATCCGCGAAATCGCCGGGGATCGGGATATAGCGCTTGATTGCAAGGTTGCGTCCGACCTGCGCGATGCTTTTTCGCATAACAATTGGGCGACGCTGTTCGACCTGGACATAGCCGAGGATTTTGTGTTCTATAATGGCGTTGTGGATTTTTATGATCCGTGCGACAAGTGCGATAGCAACATTACGCACGAGTATAACAACGGCTGCGGCTATGGCCCCGGCGCCTGTTTCTTTGAATCTTGCCGCAAGTTCTATAAGTTCATGGAGATGCTGAACCGCGCGCCGCTGCGCTAGCCGGTATCCTGCGGCCCGTGTCCGGCGGCCGATAGTCCAAGCGTCCCATAGTCATAGATACGAGCTTTTGCTTGAAACCAAAGTGTCCCCGTGCACCGCGCTTGATTCGACAAGCCCGAATCCGAATAGTATGGTAAGGGCGCTTGTCCCCCCATAGGACATAAGGGGCGACGGCACGCCCACTACGGGCAGCAGCCCCATCACCATGGCGGTGTTGATGAAGAAATATACGAAAAAGTTCGACGCTATGCCAAGGGTAAGGACCCTGCCGAAATTGTTCCGGCTGCCAAGCGCGATCGCATAGCATTGCCACAATATGGCCGCGACCGCGAAGAACAGGCACATGGATCCGACGAATCCGAATTCCTCGGCGAACATGGTGAATATAAAGTCCGTGTGCCTTTCCGGAAGGAAGTTCAGGTGCGATTGCGTCCCTTCCAAATAGCCTTTGCCCGAAAAGCCTCCGCTGCCTATGGTTATCTTCGATTGCGTGATGTGATAGCCCGATCCCATCATGTCCGTTTCGGGGTTCAGGAATATCCGCACCCTTTCGCGCTGATAGTCGCGCAGCGCGTATTTGTATGCCAAAGGCGCCGCGACCAGGCCGCAAGCTATGACAAGCCCGAATTTCCACGCCTGCACCCCGGCGGCGAAATAGATTATCCCCGCGGCCAGCATAAGCGATATCGCCGTGCCGAGGTCTGGCTGCGCCGCGACCAGGCCTACGGGCAAAAGGGTCATCGCCGTCGGGGGGATCAGGGCGCGGTTCATCCGTATCTCGGTTATGGAAAGCGCCGAGAAATATTTCGCGAGTGCCAGGACAAGGCCTATTTTCATCAGCTCGCTCGGCTGGAATTGCATAAAGCCCAGGCTTATCCATCGCTGCGCGCCCATTCCGACCTTGCCGACCAGCATCACCGCGACAAGGGACAATACCGCGCCGCCGTATATCCAGTATGCGCTTGCGATCCAGATTTTAAGGTCTATGACCGCCGCGCATAACAGGATTGCAAGGCCCATTATGATTTTGGGCAGCTGGCTTGTCGCCCAGGGGTTCCACCCGCCGAACGGGCAAGGCTGGCTTGCGCAGGGGGTCCGCCCGGCGCTGTATAGCGTGGCTATCCCGACCGAGCATAATACCGCGATCCAAAGTATAAGGCGCCAGTTGACAAGGCCAAGCTTGGCTATCGGGTTGGTGGTCCTGGATCTTGCAAGGGATGGCATTATGCGGCTGCTCCGTAAAGTTCTATGGTTTTTTTCATCAGCTCGCGGGCGATTGGGCCGGCCACTGCGCCGCCGGCGATGCCGTGCTCGACGACGACCGACACGGAAAAG
>JAIRTB010000052.1 GCA_031255155.1 Rickettsiales bacterium | reverse complement strand
CTGGCCCGCATCTTGCCCCGCGCCTTTGCCGAAGGGGCCGAGCCGGCGGCCGTGATTTCCGGAACGGCAAGGCATTTTTCCGAGCGGCTGCTGCCCCTTGCGGCGCAATACGAAAAGGGGGCCGCTATCGAATCCATGTTGGAGCCCATATTCGGACGCAGGGCTTTTTTATTCGAAAAATCCTATCAAAAACAGCTTGGGCTATGGAGCGCGGCGGCATGCGCAAGGGCCATAGACCGTCTGGCGGAATGCGAGATCGCGTGCAAATCCTCGGGGCGCCCGGGCGAAGCCATCGCGTCGCACGCCTTGTTCGCCCTGGCTTTCACGGCATCGCGCAAGGGAAAGCGATGACCAAGCGAATCGCCAAAGCCATCGCGGACGCGGGAGTATGCTCGCGCAGGGACGCGGAAAAGCTTGTCCTTGCCGGAAAAGTATCCGCCAACGGAGAGCGCGTGCCATCGCCCGCATTCAATGTGGAAGACGCGGACGAAATATCCATCGACGGCAAAGCCCTGCCCTTGGCGGCTCCCGTCCGCCTATACGCGTATCACAAGCCCGCAGGCCTGGTCGTATCGCACAGGGACGAGCGCGGGAGGGAGAGCGTATTCGACCGCCTGCCCTCCTCATGCGGGCGCCTTTTGTCGGTGGGGCGGCTTGACATAAACAGCGAGGGGCTTTTGCTTTTGACCAATTCCGGGACGGCGCAGCGCATGCTTGAAAAGGGAGATTTTCCCCGCGTATACCGCGTGCGGATGCGCGGCCTTGCCAAGCAATTCCTGTTCGACAAGCTGGCCCGGGGAATGACCGTCGGCGGAATCCGATACAAGCCCATACACGCGGAAATCGAAAGCGCGGGCGCGACGAACACATGGCTGCGCATGACGCTTCGCGAGGGGAAAAACCGGGAAATCCGCCGCGCGCTGGGCGTCCTTGGGCACGAGGTTTCGCGCCTGATCCGCGTATCGTATGCGGGGATAGAGCTTGGCGACCTGCGGCCGGGCGAGCTGCGCGAAGTAAATATGCCCGACATCGCGAAACTTGGATGACCCCGCTATCATTGGATAATTCCGCCATCAACCGTCTTTTGGCAAAGCGCGGGCGACCGGCGCAACCATCATGGACAGGGGATTATCTTGCCGCCGCAGCCCTAGACCTTGAAATACCGGGCGGGATTTATGACGCGCTCGCCCTCGCGTATTTCGAGATAGAACTCTCCGCCGCCGGACTCGCCGACGGGCTCGCCCGCAAGCAGGCTCTGCCCCTCGCTTGCGTATGTAGCGGCAAGGCCGCCCATGATGATATAATAATTGTCCGCGCTGTGCAGTATCAACAGATTCTTATAGCCATAAAAACTTCCCGCGAAGACGACTTCGGCGTCGGTCGGCGACAGCACGTTCGCCCTGGAGCCGGCCTTCGGCTTGATATAAAGGCCCTTCGAGCGCATGCCGCCCTTTATCCTGTCGCCGAAATAAGTCGAGATAAAGCCCGCCACGGGCAGAGAAACCTTGCCCGTGAACCGGCGCGACCTTGCGTCGGAGAATGTGTCCCGACGCGCCCTAAGCCGCGCCTCTTTTTTAAGGAAATCCTCTATGGTTTTGCTTTGCGCGACAAGGCGGGCTATGTCGCGCTTGGCCTTCCTGTGGCGGTTCTCCAACGCTTTCGAGGCCTCTTTCTTCTCGGCGATCAGTGCCGAAATCCTGCTTTTCTCGGCCTTTACGCGGGTGTTCAGGGATACGATCCCCAGCTTGGCCTTTAATATGGAATCTTTGAGCTCGGCAAGAGAGGACAGGTCGCTTGCATACGAATCGCGCGCCATGGCAAGGGTTTGGGTTATGGCTTTCAAAAGCACGCTTGTCTTGAAAGCTTCGTCCGCGCCGGATTCGGTCATGAATATATACCCCGCGGGCACAAGGGCTATGCTTTCGAACGCGGCAATGATCCGGGCCAGGCTTTCCCCGCTTGAAACGGCTTTCGCTTGAAGCGCGCGCTCGGACGCGGACATAGAGGACAATTGGCGGTCATAATCCGCGATGCTGGCCTCGTGGCCCTTGATGTTGCGCGACGCGGCGACCAGCCTGTCCTGCACGCCGCGGATTTCCCGGCCTATCCGCTCGGCCTGCTTGGCAAGCCTGTCCTGCTCGCGGCGCTTCTCCTCTATCCTCTTGTTTATGGCGGCAAGCTTTTTCTTCTCCTGCCCCGCCGCGCAAAGAGGGAACATCAACACCAAAAATAAAGCTTTCCTCATTAAAAATCGATGCTAGAATATAAAGGTGGATTTGGCAAGAGATAATGAATTGAAGTGCGGATACATAGCTATCCTGGGCGCCACGAACGCGGGGAAATCCACGCTCTTGAACGCCATAACCGGCACCCACGCCGCGATAGTGTCGCACAAGGTCCAGACGACCCGGTTCGCGATCCGAGGGGTGAAAAACGCCGGGACGGCCCAGCTTGTATTCATCGACACGCCCGGAATATTCGACGCGAAAACCGGATTCGACAGGCGCATGGTAAGCGAAGCCTGGGGCGTGATGGACTCCGCCGACGCGGTTTTATACCTTGCCGACGCGGCCAAGGGCATGACGCCCACTTTCGCCCGCATAGCCGGCAAGTTAAAGACTCTCGACAAACCGACGGCCCTTGCCCTGAACAAGGTCGACCTTGTGAAAAAGACGGACCTTCTGGCTTTGGCCAAAGCAATGACGGAAGGCTTCGGCCATGCGTTCGACCAAGTATTCATGATATCCTCGCTTAAAGGCGACGGATTGGGCAAGCTGATTGAATGGGCCGCATCGCACGCGCCCGCAAGACCTTGGGAGTTCCCCCGGGACGCGACTATCGACCTTTCGCCCGAGGTGCAATTCGCGGAATTCACACGCGAGCAGGTCTATCGCCTTTTGCACAAAGAGCTGCCCTATATCATACGCGTCGAAACCGATTCGATAAGCGGAGAGGGGCGCCTTTTGCTGGTGCGCCAGACCATATACACCTCGGCGGCAAAGACCAAAGGGATCATATTGGGGGCGAAAGGCTCGAAGATAAAGGAAATCGGCGCCGCCGCGCGCAAGTCCATCGAACGCGCCACAGGCCGCCGGCTTCACCTATCCCTTGAAGTCGCCGTCGACAAGAATTGGCGAAATTAGCGTTTGCCATCCGGCTATTTTCATGCATATATTTATGCTTTCGAGAGAGAGAGCGGCCTTTACAAGCCTTTGAGTTGAACCTGCCATCATGATCGGGGTTTATGCCGTATATACAAAGGCTATGGGGTCGTTCAACTATTCCGTGCCCCGCAGGCGATATCACCGACGCGCCCGGCGCGACGAATTCGGCGGCATGCAAAATCCCGCGCGACAATGAGACTATCGCCGGAGGAAAATGCGCGAAAAGCTTCGAGTATTACCGCTCTGGAAGCTCGACGCCAGGGTCGAACCCACAAGCGGAGTATTCCCAAGATATTGCTGGCGCATGGCGAACGACGACGGCGCGCGGGATTTTTTTCTTTGCAATCCGCACGCGGCCTTGCTAAACTCACCGAATGTCGAAAAAAGAAAACATAAGAAATTTTTCCATAATCGCTCATATCGACCACGGCAAGTCGACCCTTGCGGACCGCTTGATCCAAATGACCGGCGCCGTGTCCGACCGAGAGATGAAGGACCAGCTGCTCGACAACATGGACATCGAACGCGAACGCGGCATCACCATCAAGGCCCAGACCATACGCTTGGAGCACAACGGGATCGCCCTGAACCTGATAGACACGCCCGGGCATGTCGATTTCGGATATGAAGTGTCGCGCTCTCTTGCCGCGTGCGAAGGGGCCCTACTTGTCGTAGACGCCTCCCAGGGCGTAGAGGCCCAAACCATCGCGAATGTATACAAGGCCATCGACGCGAACCTGCATATCGAGGTCGTTTTGAACAAAATCGACCTGCCCGCCGCCGACCCGGACCGCATCGCGCGCCAGGTCGAGGATGTCATAGGCATCGACGCCTCGAACGCCCTTAGGATCTCGGCAAAGACCGGGGCGGGCGTGGACAAAGTCCTTGACGCCATAATCGAACGCCTGCCCCCGCCAGAGGACAACGATTCAAAGCCTCTGCGCGCCCTGCTGGTCGACGGATGGTACGACGCGTATCTTGGCGTGGTGATGCTGGTGCGCATAGTCGACGGCGTCCTGAGCGAGGGCTCGCCTATACGGATGATGTCGAACGGCGCGGACTATAAGGCCGAGCAGATAGGAATTTTCTCGCCCAAAATGACCAGGGTCCCAAGCCTTGCAAGCGGCGAGGTCGGCTATGTGATAAGCGGGGTGAAAAGGCTTGCCGACTGCCGCGTCGGCGACACCATGACAAGCGCCGCGGCCCCCGCGGACGAAGCTTTGCCCGGATTTCGGCCTTCGGTCCCGGTGGTGTTTTCAAGCATGTTCCCCGTAGACGCCGGCGACTATCCCGCCTTGAAAGAGGCCGTGGCGAAACTGTCCTTGAACGACGCGAGCTTTACGCACGAGGTCGAGTCCAGCGCCGCGCTTGGCTTTGGCTTTCGATGCGGATTCCTCGGCCTCCTACACATGGAGATAATCCAAGAGCGAATCGAGCGCGAGTTCGACCTCGACATCGTGAACACCGCGCCAAGCGTCGCATACAGGCTTTCCCTAACCGACGGAACGGACGCCACTATCATGAACCCCGCCGACTGGCCCGGGGAATCGAAAATCGCGAAAATGGAGGAGCCTTGGGTGCGGGCCACCATCATGCTGCCCGACGAATACCTCGGCGGCGTGTTGAAGCTATGCGGGGACCGGCGCGGGATCCAAGAAAACCTAACCTATGTCGGATCGCGAGCGATGCTGATCTATTCCCTGCCCTTGAACGAGATCGTATTCGATTTCTACGACCGCCTTAAATCTATATCAAGCGGCTATGCGTCGTTCGATTACGAGCTTGCCGGATACAAGGAAAGCGCTTTGGCCAAGGTATCCATCCTCATCAACGAAGAGCCGGTCGAGGCGCTATCGTTCATCACCCACAAAAGCGGGGTCGAGCGCCGCGCCCGCGCAATATGCGAGCGGCTGAAAGACCTGATCCCGCGGCACATGTTCAAGATTCCCATACAGGCCGCGATCGGAGCCAAGATCATCGCGCGAGAGACCATATCGGCTTTCCGCAAGGATGTGACAGCGAAATGCTATGGCGGCGACATAACGCGCAAAAGAAAACTGCTTGAAAAGCAGAAAAAGGGCAAGCGCAAGATGCGGATGTTCGGCCGCGTCGAGATACCCCAAGATGTATTCGTCAAGGCCCTGCGCGTCGACGGAGAATAGACGGGCGGAACTGTGCACGGCCTATTAAATACATTTGCAAGAAAAATCCCAAGC
>JAIRTB010000036.1 GCA_031255155.1 Rickettsiales bacterium | reverse complement strand
ATCGCGACCGTCGATACTATTGGCACCGCGATCATGTTCCCGGCGACCGCGTAAATTTGGGCTTGGTTGAATCCGTATATCACGAACGGCGTTATGGCCAGTCCGATGCACGCCGAAGCCGTAATATTGTCCTTGATCGCTTTCGCAATTCCTCCTCTTTTGTCTCGGTTTTTGCGCGAGTCGTAAAGCCGGACCAAAACCGCGACAGCGGCGAACGAAAGCCAAAATCCAGGGTTGAGCAAACTTTCCGGCCAAATCCCAAGGGTTGCCGCCGCGCTTGCCGATACCATCCGCATGGATAAAACGGAACGGTCGAATAATATGGCGCCCAGTCCCAATGTGGTCATTATGAAAGCTCTTGCCGCGGGAATCCTCGCCCCGCTTAGCGTCAGATAGAATAAAGTTGCGAAAAAAGCGCATGCCGCGGCGAGTTTTTTCGTATTTATCCGCAAAGCTATAAAAGGCATGAATGCAAGAAATGTGCGCACGGCAAAGAATACGCTGGCGGCAAGCAGGCTCATGTGAAATCCGGATATCGAGATTATATGGGAAATCCCCGCCGCGCGATAGTTTTTCGCGACACGCTTCGATACCGCGTAAATGTCGCCGGTCATCATGGAAATAACGACGCCGGCTTCGTCTCTCGACATAGTTGAAAATACTGCGGAATTTAGTTTTTCTTTGATAATCTTAAAGTTAAACAATATCTTATCGATAAAACGGCTATCATATTGTATAGAGGAATATTTATAACTATCGAATAATCTTCCGCTTCCACTATATTTTTTATAGTATGAATATAACCCGAAATCGAACGATCCGATGGCTGTCGGCGCGAACGGAGGCAGTATGTCGGCTTTGAATTCTATGCCTCGTCCCAATTCCGGAGGTTTGTCCTTCGCCGGCATTCGTATGCGCAAAAGATCGGTTTCAACTCCGTTTGCAATGGCGTTGTCGATAGTGATCCGCCAATCGCTTCCCGCGGGTTCGACATCTATTACGCGGCCTGTTGTGAAAGCGCCTTTGATTTTCGAAGGCAAAATCCGCGTGCCTAAAATTTCGGTCTTGGCTTTGGCTATGAAAAGCCCCGCCGCCAAGCATGCGCATGCAGTCGATAAATATCCGTAGGCGCCGTCTTTCTTTGCAACCCGGGCCGCAAAAAGGCAAAGCGCGCAAATCGTCCCCGCGCGGGCAAGGGAAATTTCACCGGGCATGGAAAAATAAAGCCCGATCCCGATAGCCATGAAAACCGGCGCGAATAAAGGAAAATTTTCCGATTCTCCCGCTATGGCGCAAGCCGCTTTTGAGATCGGCCCTTCGGTCGGATAAGTATAAGGGTTTCTCCGAAAATCGATTTTCACGATACGCCGGACGAGCCGAAACCGCCTTCCGCGCGCGATGTCGCCTCGAAATCGGCTTCGCTGGCGCAGGAAGTAAAGTCGATCTGATGTATGGGCTCGACCACGGCTTGGGCGATTCGCATGCCCTTTTCTATGTGTATCGGCGCCTCCCCCATGTTGACAAGCAGGACGCATACTTCGCCAAGAAAGCCGTTGTCGATCGTCCCTATCGCGTTCGGCATCGAAAGGCCAAGTTTTATGGCGTTTCCCGACCGGGGGCGGATGGTATAACCGTATCCGCGTTCAAGTTGAAGCTTGAACCCGCACCGCGCCGCCGCTCGTTGCATGGGCGCCAAGGTGAAATCGTCGCAACTGCGCAGGTCGAAGCCGGAGTCTGTGTCGTGAGCATAACCCATCTCGCCCCATGCCGCCAAATCGTAATTCGGCAGATATAAGATTTTCGCGCGGATTTTGTTCATCGTGCGCCCGCTATTCTATGCAACAGTTCACGGCTTTTTTTATAGTGCTTTTGATCGAGGCCAAAAGGCCGCCTTTCGCTTTTGAAGTTGCATCGCCATCAAAGCCTCCCGAAACGCTTCTCTCGTCGTCGACCGTCAAAGCTATCGCTTCCGGTTTCGCCTGATGAGCGGGATTCGCCCGAGACGCGGGCTTTTCTCCTCCGTCCGATGGCTGGACCGCCGCATGAGGTGCGTTCGCCGCATGCCTTTGCAGCTCGCTTGCGGAAATCCCCGCGGACGAAGCCAAAGCCGCCACATCTTTGAGGTTTATGGCGTTCATGTTCAACCCCCAGAATAGGCAGTAAAGCTCGTATGATTGGTCGAATAGCTTGTATCCGTCCGCGCTGTTCCCCATGTCCATTTGCTTCATGCCGACTTCCAAAAGGCGCATCGACGCGGCAAGCAGATGCTTCGAAGTGCACCAAACCTCGCCCTCGTATTGTTTGATTATTTTTTCCAATAGCCCCCTGCGCAATGCGTGTATCTCGGGCAGAATGTCGTAATAGCTGGTTTTCTCGGTCTTTGCGCCGGTAAAAGCCAAATGCTCCTCGATTGAGATTAGGTTCATGATAGCGATGGAAAGATCCTGGTCCGAGGACAAATCCTTCGGATTCATCTTTTTAAGGGCGTCGACTTTCTCGACGAATCGGCGAATGTCCTCTTTTTTTTCCACTTGCGCGAATCCTTTTCTCGGACCTGGTAAGTTATCTGCTTCTCGCGTGGATGATAAGGTCGACTATCACTTTGACAAGCATAAGGCCGGCGAAAATGAAAATGACGGCCATTGCGGCTTCCAACAGGTTTATGTTGAAGTTCATGAATCGGTTGCACCAGTGGTTGGGGTCGCCCCACATCTGCTGGGCGGTGGCCAAGCACTTTTTCATGACGATGGAGGATATGATGAAATCCGCTCCCGCAAAGGCGAAAAGATTGATAAGCCCGCGCATCCATTGGTGCAGGTTGTATGCCGTGAAAGGATTTACGATGCGTATCCTGCGCCGCGCTTTGGGTGCGGTTGGCGCGCGCCCGTTGCCGAAAACGCGCTCTTTGCCCTTGGCTTGATGGATGGCGGCGGACGCCGGAGCCTTTTTCACGGCGGCCTTTTTAGCCGAAGCCTGACGCGCGGCCGGCCGGACGGTTTTTTTGATTGCTTTTTTTACCATGTTTGTTTCCTCCTTATATATAGTAAAAAACGATTGAGGTTATGGCCAGGGCGGCCACGGCCATTGCGACTTTTTCGAAAGGAAAATGTGGATGCCCCCCGTTGGCGGCCTTGGTCTTTTGGTATACGATCTGGGAAACGGCGAAAACGGCGGCCCCCGCGGCCATAGAGCAAAGGAACATCGCGCGGCCGTCGGCGGGAATGTATGTCATGATCCAAGGCACGATGGATAGGACCGCGATCGCGCAGACGGTTTTATATCCGCGGAAAGTCCATTTAAGCCGCTCGAAAGCCTTTGCGGAAAAGAAATATGTCATAAGGAGCAAAGCCCCGCCCCAGATGCCGACCACCGAATCGGAAACGCCAAGGCGTCGCGCGATTTCAAGCCCCGCCACAATGGCTCCCGTGCAAACTACGCACGCGGGGTTTGCGAAAGCGGCGGACGGCAGGACTAAGAAAAATGCTAATGTTTTCACGAAAGAACTCCTCTTCGCAACATATTATATATGCGGCTAGCGAAAAGGCAAGGGAAAAATAAGCTGTCCGCCTTGCCGCGTCCCTCGCCTGTCCGTAAATTTATTGCTTATGTATTTTGGAGGTTGCAATAACATGCTTCATATAATTGTTCCAGGCTTTTCTCTGCTTCTTGTTGTATTCCTTCCACGAATTGGAACCTTTCGAGGGAATGTTGTTCAGGTATTTATTCTCGTTGGCTAGAATACCGTCCGCGATCTTGCCTGCCTTAGATGGCGTAAGCCCGAATACTTTTCTCATGTCTGGCTCCTTTCGCTTGCTCCGGCTTTAAGTATGGCATAATCGCGATGAATAGTCAATGATAAGGGCGTGCTAGAATAATTCGCCTTGCCTGCTTTTCAAAACAGGAATTTCTCCGTCGAAAAATTCTATCCGCGGAGCCTTCGATTTTGAAAAAGCCCCTGCTGAAGATATGACTTTGCCCCCGTCCCAAACCATGGCGTATCCGCGCGCCAATACATTTTTCGGGGCAAGGGA
>JAIRTB010000075.1 GCA_031255155.1 Rickettsiales bacterium | reverse complement strand
AACTTCCGCCGCAGGATTTCAACTATGCCCCGCCGCGTCTTTCGCCCGAGCAGGAGAGCGCGGCCGGGGCTTTGCGGGCCAAGCTTGGGCGCGGGTTTTCGGCGACGCTGCTTGACGGGGTCACCGGGTCGGGCAAGACCGAGGTCTATTTCGCGATGGCCGCGGCGGCTGTCGAGGACCCTTTGGCCCAGGCCTTGATCCTATTGCCCGAGATCGCGCTTACCTCGCAGTTCCTCTCTAAGTTCGAGGCCAGGTTCGGCGCCAGTCCCGTGATATGGCATTCGGCCATAACCCCCGCGGCGCGGCGCGAAAGCTTCAAGGCGATAGCCGACGGCCGCGCGCGCATAATCGCCGGAACGCGCTCGGCCCTGTTCCTGCCATTCAAGAACCTTGCCATGATAGCTTTGGACGAGGAGCACGACGCCAGCTATAAGCAGGAGGACGGCGCCGTATACAACGGCCGCGACATGGCCGTGCTGAAAGCCAAGACCGAGGGTATTCCCATAGCTTTGGCCTCGGCCACGCCAAGCTTGGAGACCTACAAGAACGCGCTTGACGGGAAATACGGGCGTATCGTCATGAGCCATAGGTTCGGCGGCGCGGGCCTGCCGGAAATACGGCTTGTCGACATGAGGAGCTCGGGCGCGGGCAAGCAATGCTGGATATCGGACCAGCTGGGCGCGGCCATATCCCAAGCCCTTGCCGACAAAGAGCAGGTCATGCTTTACATCAACCGCCGGGGATACGCGCCTTTGGTCCTGTGCGGCGCCTGCGGGCACAGGATAGGCTGCCCGAATTGCAGCACCTATCTAAGCGCGCATTCCCTTGCCAACCTGCGCACGACATGCCATTACTGCGGGCACACCGCGCGCCTGCCCCTGGCATGCCCCGAATGCGGGCGGCAGGGCGAATGGATACTCTGCGGCCCCGGGGTCGAGCGGATAGAGGAAGAGGTCGGGCGCAAGTTCCCCGGCGCGCGCACGGCCATAATATCCAGCGACGAGATAACCTCGCCGTCGCGCCTTTACGAAATCGTCCGCTCGATCGAATCGCGCGAAACGGACATAGTCATCGGCACCCAGATCATAGCCAAGGGGCACCATTTCCCAAGCCTTACCCTTGTGGGCGCCATCGACGGGGACATGAGCCTCGCGGGCGGAAACCTGCGCGCGAACGAGGCCACTTTCCAGATCCTTACCCAGGTGTCGGGCAGAAGCGGCCGCGGCGACGCCAAGGGCCGGGTCTATATCCAGACTTTCAACCCGCAGAACCCCGTAATGCAGGCCATAGCCCGGGGCGACAGGGATGGATTCCTTGCCGCCGAGCTTGCCGCGCGCAAAGAGGCGAACATGCCTCCGTTCTCTAAGCTGGCCGCCGTAATATTGACCTCCAAGGACAAAGGCGCGCTGGAATCCCACGCAAGGGCCATGGCGGCGGCGGCCCCGCGCGGCGTCGAAGGCATAGCCTGCCACGGCCCTATCGACGCGCCGCTTGCCCAGATTCAAAAGCAGCACCGCAAGCGTTTTTTAATCGTGGCGGACAAAGGCGCCCGGGTTCAGGGCGTCATCGCGAAATGGACCGCCATGGTCCCCCCGCCGTCAAGCGTGCGCGTGAAAATAGACATCGACCCGTATTCGTTTTTATAGATACTCGGACAGATTCCCGGCCGCGCCTTTGAACGGCCCCGGAGCGCCGACGGCTCCATCAGGACAAGCCCGGAGCGCGGATGCGCCCCCAAGACAAGCCCGGAGGGCGGCTATTCCAAATCGGCGTCCAATATCGACATGTTGAAATCAAAGCTGACCTCGCCGTCGTCGTCGTCGCGATAGACCGTGCCGACGAACTCGTCCCCTATATACACCTCGGCCATTTCGGGGTCGGCCGTGTGTTTCAACACTATACGGTCGCTGCCAAGACGGCTTCTGATGCACCTTTCGACCTTGCTTAAAATTTCAGCTTGCATAGGCGGCTCCTTTGGCGCTATTATACCACCCGACCAACAAAGCACAAGGAAAAAATATGGCCGTGAAAACCGTCGCATTCGACCCCTTTTCCACGCAAAGGCCCGGCACCGGCGGACTGCGCCGCCCGACCCGCGAATTTATCCAGCCCCACTATGCCCAAGGCTTCATCCAGGCCGCCATCGACCAGATAAAGGACGGCGGCGGGCGGATCGACACCTGGGTCATAGGAAGCGACGGACGCTTTCCCGGGCGCGAAATGCTGCCCTCGATCGTCAAGATATTGATCGCGAACGGAGCGAAAAAGATCATAGCCGCGAACGCCGATTTCGTATCCACCACGCCCGCCGTGTCGAACCTTATAATAAAGCATCGCGCGGACGGGGGATTCATGCTTTCCGCGTCGCACAATCCCGGCGGCATAGACGGAGACTTTGGAATAAAGATAGAGACATCCCGCGGGGGGCAGCCCGGCGACGGATTCAACGCGCCCCTTGCCCTGCGCGCGGCGTCGAACGGACGCTATCTTGCCGAGGACATCGGCGACGGCGAGGCTTTGGAGCGCGTGGAGTTCGCCG
>JAIRTB010000070.1 GCA_031255155.1 Rickettsiales bacterium | reverse complement strand
TGCTCCGCGGCCGAGACGAAAGCCTCCCCTCCGGCCAGCGCCCGCGCTAGGAAGTTCAGGGAGCTGGTGGTTCCCCTTGTGAATATGATTTCGTCGGGGTCGGCTCCGGCGAAGGCCGCGGCCTTGCTTCTGGCGCTCTCCCAAGCCGCGCCGGCGCGCTCGGATAGGGGATAGAGCCCGCGGTGGATGTTGGCATAGTCCTTGGACAAGAAATCGGCCATGGCTGCTATTACGGGCAAAGGCTTTTGCGCGCTTGCGGCGGAATCCAGATAGACAAGGCCGGGATTGTTTTTGAATATGGGAAAATCGTCCTTGATGGAAAAATTCATTGCATTTCGCCTCTGTATCGAATATATTCCGGCAATAAGGATTTGACAAGGAGAAAAAAATGGCGTTTTCGTCGCTGTCTGCCGAAAGGTTTGAGGAGGCAATCAAGGGCCCCCGTCCGGTGTTTGTGGACTTTTGGGCGCCGTGGTGCGGCCCGTGCCGGCAGTTTTTGCCCGTTGTCGAGGAGCTTAGCGGACAGTTCGGGGACCGCATGGATTTTTATAAGGTTAATGTCGATGAAGAGCCGTCGCTTCCCGCGATGTTCGGGATAACGGGCATTCCGACGGCCATAGTTTTTCGCGACGGGGCGGTGTCCGCCGTGCATAATGGGGCGATGGGAAGAAAGTCCTTGGCCGAGTTTTTGGATAAATGCTTGGAGGAAATGAATGGCGGGGAATAAATCCGGGCCGTCTCCTGCTGGGGTGGTCCTTCCGAAAGGGTATAGGCCGAAAAAGACCGAGGAGTATATGAATCCGATGCAGCTGGCGTATTTCCAAAGGAAATTGCTTTCCTGGCGGGCCGAGCTGTTGCAAGAGTCCGAGGAAACGCGGCGCGAGCTTGTCGAGGAGACGGAAAACACCTATGGCACGGCGGGGGACGATGTGGACCGCGCCAACGACGAGACGATGAAACAGTTGGAGCTTCGCGCGCGCGATAGGGAAAGGAAGCTGCTGGCCCAGATAGACGCCGCGCTGGGGCGCATAGAGGACGGCACTTTCGGCTATTGCGACATAACCGGCGAGCCGATAGGCCTCGCCCGGTTGGAGGCGCGCCCCATAGCCATGCGCTCGGTCGAGGCCCAGGAAGAGCACGAGAATATGGAAAAGGTTTATAGCTCATAGGCGGCGCTTCGGCGGTTTCGCCGGTTGCTCCCGCCGCTCCCGCCTCTCCCGCCGCGAAAATCCCGCCCTGTAATATGCTTCTCTCGCCGGGTTTTTAATCCGCCCCTTTCCGCCGGGTTTTTAATCCCGCGCCTTTTTGTTCAAAGGAAAAAAGAATACATACCTATTGCCCGTTTCCCGCCCGAGTATATATAATTCCCGTATGAGGGGATTTTTCTTGGCGCTAAGGTTGCTGGCGAAAATAGCATGGGTGTGCGTGGCATTGGCGATTTTGCGCCCCGATTCTCCGCGCAAAGGCTATAACGAATGGGTCCGGTTAAAGGGGCGCTAGCCCTTGTCGTAAATCCGTCTTGAAAACTCGCCGTCGGCCTGTCGGCCTGCCGCCAAAACCCGGTCGAAAACCTCGTTTACCGCCCGTCCATAGGCCCAAGCCCTTGCCGCCAATATGGCTGGCTCCAACCCGGCCGCCGCCGTCGGCGGTGGGCTAATGTCCAGCCCTTGGCACAAATCCGTCTTGAAAGCTCGCCGCTGGTCCCGCGCTATGTGCCGCTTTTTTGCCTCCCGTGCGCCAAGCCTCATCCCGAACCGCATGCCCGCACCCGGCAAGCTTCGTCCCGAACCGTATGCCCGTCCGTGCGCCAAAACCCGGTCGAAAACTCAAAAAACCCGCCCCGGCGCGCCGGCTTATTTTATGGATTTTTTCGCAAGTCCTATGGCGTCGCGCACGGCTTTCGAGTTCGCCGCAAGGCGTTCTCTCGCGCGCTGTTCCAGGTCGGCCCTAAGAAAGGGCTGCCCGGCGAATTCCTCTTTCGACGAACCGGGCGCCGCGCCCTCGAAGGCCGTCATGCAGGGGTTCGGGTCGCTCTCCATCGCCGTAATCCAGTTCGACCCCGCAAGGCCGATTCCCGCGGCGATAAGGCCGACGCCGCCCGTGGCAAGGCCGATTCCCGCGGCGATCACGCCCGTGCTCACGGCCTTTTCCGCGACTTTTTCGGTGTTCAGGGCGATCTGCGGCTCTGCGATAGAGCCCTGTATTTTGATCATGTCGGTAATGGTTCCGATGATGTTGGTGCCCTTGTCTATGGTGATCATCTGGACGTCCATTTTCTCTTGGGCGAAATCGACCGAGCCGTCGGCGATGATGTTCGAATCGTCCGTCTGGATTGCTATTCCGCGGAAAGAATGGGCCACGCCGCCGCGTATGGGCAGGTTCGCGACGGCGCATTGGATGCGGGATTCCTCTTTTCTTGCCGTGCGCATGGCGGAGCGTAGGGTCTGGATGATGGGGTCTTGCGCGGCGAAAAGGCGCTCTATGCGGTATCCGGTCATCCTGCCCTTGGTCCATGCCTTTATATAGCCGTTCAGGCCGGCCATAAATTCGGCGAGGTCGGCTCCGTGCCCGGAAAGGGCGAGGTCCGCGTTTGCGGGGCCGTCCTCGAATACGCCTTCGTATCCGGTGGAATCGATGATTCGACCGATGGAGATGTCGTCGGCCCTGAGGGCTGCTTGGCCGTTGAGTCTGTCGTGCCGGTTGTCGGCTATGGCGAAGATAGAGGCCTTTCCGCCCATATAGTCGAAGGATAGGGGCGCGATGGCGGCCTCTCCGTCGTGCAAGGAGGCTTTCAGGGCAAGGTTCGTCGCGCGCATGTCCGGCATGGCTTTGAGCTCGCCTATCGATATGTCCAGGTCCGCGTCGAAAAGGCCCATTTCGCCGAAGGGCAGTGGAGCGCCGCGGAAAGCCTTGGCCCCGGGCGGGGTTTCCTCTCCGTCGTCCGGAGGCTCCTGGCCCGATAGGACGCGCTGGCGATAGGCCTCTTCCCACCCGGGATAGAAAATGTTGGGTATGTCGAGGAAAGGCATGGTTGCCGATAGGGATATGCGCGGCTTGCCGGAAAGGTCCGCGGCGGCCGAGCCGCTTATGGATGCCGAGTCGTATTTTGCGTCGAAAGAGGCTATTTCGACGATGCCTCCGGCGCCGACTATTTCCGCTTCCAGAGAGGCTGGCTTGGAAAAAAGCTTGGGCATTCCGGGGAAAAGGGATAGGTCGTCCGAAGAGGCCTTGATTACGGCGCTGAACATGCGCGGCTCCATAAAGTTGGTTATTTTCCCCGTGGCCTGGATGGTGGCTCCGCCGAAAAAGGCCGAGGCGTTGACCAGCGCGTCGTTCGGCGATCCTTCGAGGGGGCGGGCGGCCAGGTCGATGAATAAAGGGTTGCCGTCGAAAGTCATTCGCGCGGAAGCGTTCGCCGTTCCCCCGTCAAGGTCTAGGCGGGCGTCGGTTATGAAAAAGCTTGCCGCGGTGCCGGTTCCGTGGTTGGCATAGGATACGCTGGCGTCCGCTATCTTGACGCTGTTGATTGAAACCTTGGCTCCGCTCTCCTTGCCCGAGCCGCCGCCGGAAGCGCCGCCCGATCCTGCGCCGCCGCCCGAAGTGTCGCCCGAGCCTCCGTCTGAACCACCTGCGCCGCTACCCGAGCCCGAACCGCT
>JAIRTB010000045.1 GCA_031255155.1 Rickettsiales bacterium | reverse complement strand
GTCGGCGGCTTGCTTTTTCTGGGCTTCGATAGAGGCCTCCGCCATGCGGGTGCGCGTCGCGACGGAGTTGGCGCACTCGGCAAGGTCGTCGATCTGGCGTTTAAGGACGGCCTTTATGTCGCCCGCGGATTTAAGGGCGCTTTCCGCCTGGATGGCAAGGTTTTCCGAGGATTCCCGCATGGCCTTGTCTATTTCAAGGATGGATTCGCGGATATATGCCGCGCGCTGTTCGAATTGGGCGGCGAACCCGCGCAAGGCGGCTTCGCTTGCCTCGCCGGCGGAGCGTATTTCGGCGCTTGCGCGGACAAGGCCGTCCTTGGCCTCCTCGGTGTCCCGCCCGGTCCTGGCTATCTGGGACGAGGCCTCGTTCGCCGCGGCGGCCAAGGCCTCTTGCTGCGATGCCGTTTCCGCGGCGACATTCTTCATTGCGGCGACAATGGCCTCCGCGCTGCGCCCGGCGCTGGCCCCCAAAAGCTCGAAGCCTTCCTGGGCCGAATTAACTTTCGCGATGATGGCGCCGGATTTGTCCTCGAACAGCTTCGATTGCGCCGCCAGACGCTCCGCCACGAATCCCGAGTATTGCGATATCTTGTCTATGGCCTCGCCCGAGGCCTTGCGCATCTCGGTCGAGGCCGAGGCAAGGAAGTCCGAGGATTTCTCCATGCCCGATGCGGCGGACGATATCTTCTCGGCGGCGATCGAGGCCTTTATTACGAATTGTCCGGTCTTGTCCTCCACGCGGGCGAGTATCTGGTCCGCGCGGGTCTCCAACGCGCCCGCCGCGGCTCCGGCCGTCTCGCCCGCGCGTTCGAGGAAAGACGCGGCAAGCGAGGCTTTCTCGCATGCAAAAGATGCGGTTGAGTCCAAAGCCGCGCGCTTGGCCTCGATCTCCTCCAATATAGACTCGGCCGCGGCCGTGGTCTGTTCAAGGGAATATTTAAGCGCGGCCGATTGCGACAGTATGCTGTTCGCGGCCGATTGGGCCTTGTCTTGGGCGCCCTCGGCCGCCTCGGATAGGGAGGAAAGCCCGCCGTGCAAGGTTCCGGCAAGCTTTTCCAGGTTCAGGGATAGAAAGGAGAGCCTGGAATCGTATTCCGCGGTCGAGGCAAGGGCGCTTTCGATGTGGGCCGAGCCGGACGAGGTGATGGACGACATTTTCGAGTATAGGTCGGACAAGCGGTCCGCCGCCGCCGCCAAAGCCCCTGTTTCCACGGCAAGCTTTTCCCGTATCACCGAGATTATAGCGCCTTGGTCGCCGTGCGGGTCGATGATGCCTTGAAGGAAGGGATATATGACTTCGCGCTCATAGTTAGAGTTCATGTTGCGGTCGATGTATACGGCGACCACCCATACGAATCCGACCGGCATGATCGTCCCGGCAAGGAACCCTCCAAATTCGTGGGGCATCATTTTCATAAGCTTGTCGGGGGTGTAGGCGCTGTGCGCGGCGTAATACCATATCCACCCGATCCACAGGGCCGACAAAGCGGCGGCGGCAAGGTATATCCACAAAGGGTTCACCTTGCGGTATCCGTATCGCCTGTTGAACTCGGCGTACTCGGCGGAGTAAGATTTTCGTTCGGCCATTTTTCTGTTGCTCTTTGTGGAATTATAGCATAGATTCTTGCCGGACGCGAGGGAAAAGTTGAAAAAGCCGCTTCTATTGCTGTTGGTGTGGGGCTCCGCCGTGGCGGGACAAAGGTTCGATGACAGGCATTCGCTGATGGGCCTGGCCGTCGAAGAGCAGAATGCCGGTTTCGAGATAAAGCCCATAGAGGAGCTTCCGCCGCTGGACCCTTCCGACGCTCCCCAAGGCATGGGAATGCGGGACGGGGAAATTCCTCCCGGCCAGGCGAATCCGAACACCGGGGAAGCAACTCCGAACAAGGCCCCGGTCGGTCCGAACGATGCCGTGATAAATCCGAATGATGCCGCCTTAAATCCGAACGCCGCGTCAAGCTCCGCCAATGGGATAGTATTAAAACCGCTGGCCCTCACGCCCGAGCAGAGGCGCAAGTATTTTGAAGACTCTCCTGCCCCTGCTCCTGCTGCTATTTCTGCCACTGCTGCTGTTCTTGCCCCTGCTCCCGCGCCAAAGCCCTCGCCCATGCAAACGCCTCGGCTGTCATCGACCATGCCCACACTCTCGCCCATGCAAACCCAACGATTATCATCAAGCGCCCTTTCGCCCGCGCCATCGGCCGCCGTTCCGTCCGCCGCCCTTTCGCCCGGGCCCGCGGCCGCCCTTTCGCCCGAGCCGCCGTCCATCCCTCCGGCCACAAGCGTAATTCCCGACATGCCCCCGCAAACCCGGCGGTTGTCCAAAGCCCACATAGCCTCCTATTTGAAAAAGGAAGGGGCCATGGAGGGATACAAGGCGCTTGCGCGGGAATACCCGCAAATCCTCGATTTCGAGCCGTCCATATCATACGAGGAGGTTCCCGGCAAAGGCATGTTCTACCGCCTCTATGTCAATGGCTCCGCCAAAGGTTTGGCGGGCCTTTGCGCGGCCATGTCGTCCGGCGGAGATTGGTGCTCTGTCGCCGGCGGCGCAAAATAATCCTTGCACAAACGGGCGGACGCGGATATTATGTAAGGAAAATGACAGCCCTTTTGGACACGGTTGAAACCGAGCGTATAAAAGTCCGCCTGGCCGAAACGCCGGAGGAAATTCTTGCGGCCCAGAAATTGCGCTACAAGGTGTTTTTCGAGGAAGACGGCGCGAAATCAAGCGTCCGCGCGGGCGAGTCGGCCATCGACACGCACGGGAAAAAGATAGACACCGACGAGTTCGACGCCCATGCCGATATATTGATAGCCATAGACAAGGCCGCCGGGCCGGATCCGGATGCGTATGTGGTGGGGACATACCGGCTGATGCGCCGCAAAGGGGCGGCGGCTGCGGGCAAATGGTATAGCCAGGCCGAGTTCGATGTAGAGAAGTTCGACTCTGTCGAGGGCGAGATATTAGAGCTGGGGCGCAGCTGCGTGGCAAAGGAATACCGCAGCGCCAAGGTCATGAAGATGATGTGGAACGCGCTTGCGGCGTATATGTTCGACCACGGCATAGTGCTTATGTTCGGATGCGGCACGTTCATAGGCACCGACCCGGGAAAGTTCGCCCACGCGCTGTCCTACCTGTATTATTGGCATAGGGAAAAGGGCGCGCTTGCGACAAGGGCCAGGGGCGGATGCGCCCATAGGATGGACCTTTTGCCAAAGGACCGCGTCGACGCCAAGCTCGCGATGAGGCAGATTCCCGCGCTGATCAAGGGCTACTTGCGCGTCGGGGCCAAGGTGGGCGGGCAATGCTGGATAGATTACGGCTTCAACGGCGTGGATGTGTGCATAATATTCAAGACGAAAAATCTCCGCCCGGATTACAAGAGGCATTACGAGAGGATGAAATGCAAAAGATAAGGCTCGCGCTGCTGGGCTTGGGACGCGTGTCGCGGGCGCACTTGGACGCGATAGGGGGGAACCCCGGCTTCAAGCTTGTCGCGACATGCGATCCCGCGGTCCCCGGCGCCGATTTTGTGGATTTGGGGGAGATGCTGGACAAGGCCGCGCCCGATGTGGTGAGCGTCTGCACGCCAAGCGGGCTTCACTTCAAGCACGCGATGCAATGCATGGCTTTCGGGGCAAGCGTCATAGTCGAAAAGCCCCTCGCCATGGGCTCGCGGGACGCGAAAAGGCTGTATAGGCTTGCGAAGAAAAAGGGCGTGCGGATATTCCCGCTTTACCAGAACCGGCTGAATCCCACCGTCGCCGAAGCCATGGCCGCCCTGCCCAAGCTTGGTAAGATCGTCGCTGTAAACGCAAGGATGTTCTGGCATAGGGATGAGGAATATTACTGCGGCTGGCGCAAAAAATGCGGCGGAGTGCTCGAAAATCAGGCCTCCCATTATATAGACCTTATCCATTGGTTCGCCGGAGCGGGAGTTAGGGCGGCGGCCTCTGGGACCAAAGCCGGGGCCGGGGCCTTGCCGGTCAAGGTCGTGGCCGTTCAGGATAAGGGCCGCACGGCCATGGCCGTGGTCAAGTTCAAGAACGGCGCGCTGGCGTCGCTGTCGGCCACCACGCGTGCCCATGCCGATGCCGAGGGGGCGATAGAGATAGTCGGCGAAAAAGGCATTGTGGAAATCGGCGGCCCTGCGTTGAACAAAATAACGAAATGGACCGTCGGCCCCCGTCCCGATAAGGATTACGATGCGCCGAGCGTCTATGGCGGATCTCATGTCGAGTTTTACGGGCGCGTCGCGCGGGCGATGCTTGACGGGCAAGAGTTCTTCATGCCGAAAAACGACGCGATAGGCTCGATAGAGTTGCAGGAAAAAATCTTGAAATCGGCGCGAAGATAGGTTAAGGTTGGAACGATGGAGGATCATGCTGTGGCGGACCGGATGAAATGTCGGATCGTGCTGTGGCGGGCCGGATGAAATAACGATGACGGATCATGCGATGACGGACCAGATGAAATATTGCTCATTCTGCGGGCGCTCCCAAAACGAGGCGAAAAAGCTGATAGCGGGGCCGAATGTGTATATCTGCGACACATGCATAGCGCTGTGCGCGAATATAATGAGGGAGGAGGGGAAAAAGATGCTGCGCGGCGCGGTAAAGGACGCGCCCTCCCCCGCGGCCATGTCCGCGCACCTGGACGATTATGTCATAGGGCAGAGGCGGGCGAAAAAGGCCTTGTCCGTCGCGGTGTATAACCATTACAAAAGGCTGCATAACACGGCGGTGAATAACGATGTCGAGATACAGAAAAGCAACATATTGCTGATCGGCCCGACGGGCAGCGGCAAGACGCTGCTGGCAAGCACGTTGGCAAGGATATTGGACGTTCCGTTCACGATAGCGGACGCGACCACGCTTACCGAGGCGGGCTATGTGGGCGACGATGTGGAAAGCATCCTGTCCCGCCTGCTCCAAGCCTCCGATTACGACGAGCGCAAGGCCCAGAAGGGCATAGTGTATATAGACGAGATAGACAAGATAAGCCGCAAGAGCGACAGCCCCAGCTTGACCAGGGATGTAAGCGGCGAGGGCGTCCAGCAGGCGCTCTTGAAGATAATAGAGGGCACGGTCGTGTCCGTCCCGCCCCAGGGCGGGCGCAAGCATCCGCAGCAGGATTATATAAAATTCGACACGGCCGATATCCTGTTCATATGCGGCGGGGCGTTTTCGGGGATCGAAAAAGTGGTGGAAAGGCGCACGCGCGAGACCTCTATGGGCTTCGGCGCCGAGATAAAGCCGCGGAAAAGCGCCGGCCTGACCGAGCTGTTCGGCCGTATCGAGCCCGAGGATCTGGTAAGATACGGCCTGATACCCGAGCTTGTGGGCCGCCTTCCGATAATCGTCGCGCTTGACGAGCTGGACGAGGAGGCGCTGACGAGCATATTGACCGAGCCGAAAAACGCGCTTGTCAAACAGTATAAGGCGCTGTTCCAGATGGAGGGAGCCGAGCTTGAATTCACGGACGGCAGCCTGTCCGAGATAGCGCGGGGCGCGATAAAAAGAAAGACCGGCGCGCGCGGCCTGCGCTCGATAGTGGAAAGCCTGCTGATGGACATAATGTTCTCGCTGCCCGACGACAAGGGGGTTTCAAAGGTTATAATCAATGCGGACACGGTAAAGGGCGGCGCGCCCGTTCTGATTCGAAGCGGTTCCGGGGCCGAGCCGCTCGCGGCGTAAATCGGCGTGAATGCGTCCCCGAAAGGGGATTTTTTATGCAAGGGGGTTGAAAAGCATGCGGCCGAGAAATACAAGAAATACGAAAAATACGATTAAAGACGATGCGGTTGAATATAAATGGCATGAAAAAAGCGCGCCCCTCCTGTTTGCTCCGCTTGCCGCCGCGACTATGTCGTTTCCGGCGTTCATGTGCGCCTTGGTCGTGATATCCGAAATAGTCGGGAATATAGCGCTGTCGCACGGCGGGCCGGACGGGGGAAATTCGCTCGCGTCCGGTTATCCATAGCGCGCGATGGACGGTTTTTTTAATAGTGTTGAAAGGAAAGGGAAATAAGGAAAAATGATGAAACCGGTGAATAGGAATATAGTTGCGATCGACGGGCCTTCGGGCGTTGGCAAAGGGACGCTTGCGAAAAACCTGTGCGAAAAATACGCTTTCGCATGCTTGGATACGGGCAGCCTGTATCGCGCGGCCACATTGAATCTGTTGCGCGAAAACTTCGGCTTCGACGATTTGGACGAAGCCGCGGCCACGCGCGCAACCAGGATAATAAGCGATAATCATAAGATATTGGAGCTGGCGAAAGACCCCGAGATCCGGCTTGGCCCGACGACGCGCTTGGTGGCCAGGGTGTCAAGCATCCAGCCGCTTCGCCAAGTCGTGCGGCAGTATCAGGTCGACTTCGGCCATTACCCGCCGAATAACGCGAAAGGCGCCGTGGTCGAGGGCCGGGATATAGGCACGGTAATATTCCCGGACGCGCCCGTGAAAATATTCCTAACCGCAAGTATCGAGGTCAAGGCCCAAAGAAGGCTGAAACAGTATAAGGACGACGGCATAGAGGCGGATTATGACGAGCTGTTG
>JAIRTB010000072.1 GCA_031255155.1 Rickettsiales bacterium | reverse complement strand
CGTCCTTATAAACCGTATCCTCCTCGGACAAAATCAAGTTGTTGCGGATCGTGATGAACCACCATCCCTCGTCAACCTTGAACGCGCAGACGGCGCTCGACTTGTCCCGAAGCGCGCTTGCCACGGCCGACGCGCCCGAGGGCATGCCGACCTTTTGCCCGTCGCTTGCAAAGCCTAGGCCGTATTGGCTCGACGCCCCGCGGCGAAAGCAATACAGGTTCGCCCCGACGATAAGAGACTGGCTTGCCGCGCGGACCTCGCGCATATAATCGGCATCGTTCTGGACCGGCTGCCAAAACAAGCCCACGGCATAGGGCTTGCCCCCAAGCTTTATTACCTTTATTTCCTTATCAGCCATTCGCCCCTCGTCCATGCGCTAATAGCGCGGCATTCCCCATTCGCTGTTGGCGCCGGGTTCGGAATTTACCGGGGATTCGATTATCTGGGGGGTCAGCATGACGACAAGGACATCGTGCGATGTCTCTGTCGTATTTCCCCCGCCGACCGCGCTGAACTCGCTTGCCCCGAGGCCCGTCGTCGCATTGTTGTTGCGGACCTTCTCGAATCCAGTAAGGACGGCCGTCTGGCCCGAATCCATCACTATCTCCTGCATGAAATTACGCTGCTCTATCTTGGGCAGCTGGACCGTCGTGCCGCCGCTTGCGAAAGTATCGAGGGACACCAGCTCTTTCAAGCTCATGTTGAACATCAACATCAGCCGGCCGTTCTCTAAAATATTGGGCATAAGCTGCATGCTGAAACCTATCGATTCCTCGGCCGGGGTCACCTCGGTCGTGGAATTGGTGTTTTCGGTAAGCGTCGATATCGACGAAACATATTTGAACTTTTGTATATTATTTATCGGAACCACCCGGTTATTGCGGGCGGTCACGACCGCGCTTGTCAGCAGACTGGTCTTGCCGGCGCCGGATATTGCGCGCAACGCGGCCGTGGTGCCCGCGTCGCCGCCGGAAAGAATCGCAAAGCTTATCCCGCCGGCCGCCGCGGACGCGCCGCTTGTCTGGACATTGAACCGGCCGTCGCCGAACATCGCGTTCAGGTTCAAGCCATAGTCGCTGCTTTTCGAGACGCTGACCTGCAACACCTTGACCGTCACGGCGACCTGTTTCACGAACCGGCGGTTCTGTTCCTTGATATAAGCCTCGACCTTGGCCAAGACCTTGGGCGCGGCGGTAACCGTTATGGAATTAGTAGACGGGCTTATCTGGACATTGCCCTCCTTGACTATGCTTTTGACCACCTCGCCGATCTCGGTCCATTCCTTTATCTGACTGGTCGTTTGGAGAGTCGCGCTGCCCTCGGAGCCGCTCGATATGTTGGTCGTGAAGTTCGTGTCGGACGCCAAGGTATGCAGGATGAAAGTCCGCGTCTTGAACTTGTAAAACTCTATCACCCCGCCGTCATAGCTCCAACTGGCGCCCTCTTTCGCCGCTATCATGTCAAGCATGCCGGACAGGGGGCCGGTGTATGAAATGGAAAGCCTTTTCAAATCCTTCAAATCCTCGGACGCCCTTACCGTCAAGTTGGTAAGGTATTGGATCTGGGTCAACAGCTCGTCGAAATCGACCGCCCCGTCGGTCATAAGAGTGACCCCCTCCTGGGTTTCGAATATCCTGGGCAGGGGGCTTATATGCTCGGACACCACCGATATGTCGCCAAGCCACACCCCGTCGTCGACGCTTATCAAATCCTTCTTTACAGGACGGCCCGGCAGGCGCGCACGGTCAAGCGCGTCCTGGGTCTCGTCGAAATCCTGGCTGACCCGGCTTTTGACCGCCCGCTCCATATTCTTGTTATAGCAGGCGGCAAGCGACGCCGCCGCAATGGCCATGGCCGCAAATTTCCTAATTCCCATCGTGCTCCTCCAAGGTGCTTATCACCAACACTTTGTTTCCGTTGAAGTATTTCGCGTGCGGGGACGGAAAAGCCCTTTCGAATGTGCGGACAAGCGCGGCGGACACATCCTTGAACCGCCCCTGGAACAGGGCGCTGGCCTTCAACGGATATTCCCTTTTGGTATTCCAGACCAATTCCCAGCCCTCTATGTCGCACCATTGCGACAACACCTCGCGCAGGGTCGCCCCCTCGCGCGCGATCCAATCGGACACCTCGCGCCGAAGCACGGGGCGCGAATCCGGACGCGCGCCCATATCGGACGCTTCGTCCGCGGGCAGGTCGAACTCGACCATAGGGTCCAAAATCATATTGCCGGGAGGCGAGCTTGCCGACAGAGCGCGGCTGCCGTCGTCGACAATCAAGTCCTTGGTCGCAAGCGGCATTTTCGCCGCCGCGTCGGGAACTACGCCATCCACCACCGGCGGATTGCCGCCCGGCGGAGTATAGCCGGGGCCGCCGGTCCATCCGTCAGCCCTGCGCGAATCGGATATCGCCGGAGCGTTTCCCCCGCCCCGGCCGGAATCGGCCGCGCGCAGGTCGGTCCAACCCTCGGAGCCCTGCTCGGGCCAAACATCGCCATTATCCAAGCCTACGCCCACGCCGGGACCAAAGCCACCGTCCGAGCCAACGCCATCGGCGGCATCGGCGGGCGCCCTTGTAGACCGATCGGAGGGCACGGGCGCTTCCATAGACCAATCGGCGTTCGCGGCGGGCGCGAACGCGAACACATAAAGCGCGAAAGCCAGGATTTTCCTCATTTCTTTCCCTTCATTCCTTTTCCCTATGCCAATCCTATAAGGAAAAAGACGGATTTGCAAGCGGAAAAATAAGGCCGTAGGCAAGATTCGCTTTTCAAGGCGCCGGGGGCGTCCCGTTTATCACGACCTAAAAAAAAAGGAAACGCCCCGGCATAAACGCAGGCCGGGGTCACGAGCGATCGCTTGACGCCACAGACCCGGCGCGGCGAGCGCGCATCCTCCTGCCATACATCTTCAAGAAAAGCGGTCGGGACATTGTAAGCCGTGAATTAGACGACTCCATAGCTTTCGTTATATAACTACGGATCCCGACCAAGATCGGGTATTTAATTCAAAGGCCTACAATAGCCTAAACAGTCCTCTCGAACATGGAAGATATTATACGCGCGGATACGGCAAAGTCAAGCTGGTTTTACGAAAAACGGGGCGGCGGACGGCCAAGGCGTTTGGGAGGACGGGCGGCAATGGCAAGCTTGGACGGCTGGGACAGACAGGACAGGACAGCAGGACGGGCGGGCGGCTAGGGCAGCAACTCCATCTGGGTGCTGTAAACATCCATATACGCCGCCGCGGCTTTGTCCCATCCGAAATTCTGGTCCATGGCCTGGCGGCACAACGCGCCCCATTGCCTTTTATCCCCGCGCCAAACGCTTAAAATCCTATTCACGCCATAAATAAAATCTTGGAGCGCGTAATTTTCGAACAAAAACCCCGTCGCGCGGCAGCTTACCACCGTATTCTTGAAATTCGCGTCGATTATCGTATCCTTCAACCCGCCAGTCGCGCGCGCAAAGGGCAAAACCCCATACCTCATCGCGAACATCTGGGTAAGGCCGCACGGCTCGAACCGCGCCGGATTAACCAGAACATCCGCGCCAGCGATCAGCCTATGGCTCGATTCCTCGCCATAATCGACCACCGCCATCTTGTCCGGATACTGCCCCGCAAGGGATTTCAGGCGCGGCAGGTAATTCCCCTGGTCCCGGCCCATCACCACAAGCTGGACATTATTCTGCATCAGCGCGGGCAGCGAATCTATCACCAGGTCTATGCCCTTTTGCTCGGCCAGGCGCGAGAGCACCGCGAACAACGGGAACTTCGCGCTCCTGGCAAGCCCAAGCTCTTTTTGAAGGGCATCCTTGCACGCGCGCTTGCCCTCGAATTTAGCCTTGCTGTAATTGCCCGCGATCAGCGGGTCGGACCCGGGATTCCACTGCTCGTAATCCACTCCATTCAAAATGCCCGTCAAACGCCCGGACTTCCTTATCAAATCGGCGTGCAGGCCGCAGCCGTATTCGGGCGTGCATATCTCGGCCGCATAGGCAGGGGACACGGCCGTTATATTATCCGCAAAGCTTATCCCCCCTTTCAAGAAACTCACCTGGCGATAAAATTCCAGCCCCGCCTCGCCGAACATATAATTCGGCAGGCCAAGCGAATCGTAGACCGAAAACGGATAGACCCCCTGGAACGCCAAATTATGTATGGTCAGGACGCTTTTGACCCTTATATCCGGAAACCTCCGCCGCAAGACCTCCAAATACACCGGCGCAAGCGCGGTCAGCCAATCGTT
>JAIRTB010000020.1 GCA_031255155.1 Rickettsiales bacterium | reverse complement strand
GACTTGACCCGCCACCGCATAGCTTCGTTCGCCATCGAATCGACCCGATACTGCATGTACGCGGGGGACAAGTTCGGCGGAGAAATTTCCGTCATGGAGCCGCCTTTGCTTGCGAAAGGCTCGCCGGACTATCAAATTTGGCTGGACACCATGAATTATATCGAAAAATCCTATAAAAACCTTGCCGACAAAGGGTGGAAGCCCGATGTCCTGCGCATGCTGCTGCCCCATTCGACAAAGGCCGACATCAACATTACCGCAAACCTGCGCGAGTGGAGGCACATTTTCACACTGCGCGCCTCGCCAAAGGCCCATCCCACCATTCATTCGCTGGTTTACGCCCTTTTGCTTGAATTCAAGCGAAAGATACCAATTATATTCGACGACATAGAACCCGGATACGACCATTTTTCGGACTGGGCCAAGGACCAAGTCGCGGATATCGACGCAAGGTGCGGCACCGCCCCATAACCTCCAAGCAAGCATCGACTTGTCTAAACAAACATTGACTTGGGCGGCGAATCGCGCTATAATCGCCTAAACGGAGGGCTGTTATGAAGAAATTCGCTTTATTCGTCTTGGCGGGCGCTTTGTCGGCGGGGGCTTTCGCCATGGGCGCCAAGGACAAAGAATCCGTCGCCGTCGAAGGCTTGTGCAACAAGAAAGTCGAGGCCTCGAAAGTAGAGACCAAGGTCGACATAGATTTCGACAAGATAATATCGTCCGGCCTCAAAGCCGCGAAAAAAGCCCTTGACGGCGCGGTCGAAATCTATGACAAATCCGACAAGAAAGAGGTCGAGGGATCGCTTGACTTCAAGGTGCGGGACAAGGGCGCGCCCAAAGATTCCGCCGACACCGACTTTACCATGCCTTTCAACTTTACCATACCGAAACTGGACGACAACTTCGACGCGGAAAAATATTTCGGCGACATAGCGGACGAGATTCCTCCCGCCGACCAGCTTTTCAAGACCGACACGAAATACGGGATAAGCGACGAAAAGCTTGAAGCGGAATACAAGGCCTGCGCCGCCGAAGCCCTTGCCGACGCCCAAGCCAAGGCCGCGGAAAAGCTTGGCACGACAAAGATAAAGATGATATCTTTGGTTCAAGACGGGGGCGTCAAGTCGCATGCCGTCGGAGAAGTCGGCTCGATAGAAATAGATGTGCGATTGAAAGCCGAATTTTTGAAAGAATAGGCCCGCATCGCCCGTGAAAGAATAAACTTGCATTTGTCGGCCATGCGCTATAAACTCCCTTGAAAAAGCGAGAAAAAAGTGTTCAAGGGTAACAATCCTTTGCCAGAATCAGACATGCCCATGCACGCTTCGCCGGCAGGGCCGTCGGTCGATAACGAAAAAAGCCCGCCCGCCCGGAAAAGCCGCATCAAATTCTTTTTCGCGGCGTTTTTCGTTTTTTCGGCATTGGTCCTTGCGGCCTTTGCCTTCGCCCTTATAAAATTCGGAACAGAGTTGCCCGACTATAAAGCCTTGGCCGAATACAAGCCGCCCATAACCTCGCGGTTCTATGCCGGGGACGGCTCCCTGCTTACCGAATATGCGACGGAAAAGCGCGTTTTCGTGCCATTGAAAGACATTCCCCCCAACCTTATAAACGCTTTCATTTCCGCGGAGGACAAAAATTTCTGGACGCACAGCGGGCTGGACCCCCTTGGCATACTACGCGCGGCTTTCGTCAACATAAAGCGCAAAATCACCTCGGGACCGCCGGGCGGCGGCGCGTCGACCATCACCCAGCAGGTAGCGAAAAACTTCTTCCTCACCCCCGAGCGGACTTTATCGCGCAAGATAAGGGAGGCCATACTATCCCTTAAAATGGAGCGGACATTTTCAAAGCGGCACATCCTTACCCTTTACATGAACCAGATTTTCCTTGGATACCGCTCGTACGGCGTGGCCGCCGCGGCGACAAACTATTTCGGGAAATCCCTGGACGAGCTTACCCTTGGCGAATCGGCCTTTCTGGCCGCGGTGCCCAAGGCTCCGGCGAACTATAACCCCATAACCCACCGCGACAGGGCCATCGCGCGGAGGAACTGGGTCCTGGAACGCATGGAGGACAACGGCTATATCTCGCGAGAGGAGCGCGAGCAAGCCGAGGCCGAAGACATAAACGCCAACGAATCGCCCATGTCCAGGCCTCAACCCAACGCCCTTTATTTCAGCGAAGAGGTGCGCAAGCTTTTGGCCGAAATATACGGCGAAGAGCAGCTGTATTCGGGCGGGCTTGCCGTGCGGACCACCTTGGACCCCAGATACCAGAAGATCGCCACGAACGTGCTGCGCAAGGCTTTGCTGGATTTCGACCGCAAGCAAGGGTGGCGCGGCGCGGCGGAGAACTTCGGCCCGGCGGACCAGGAAGATTGGGGGCAACTCCTTAAACAATCCCAACAGGCATCGGGAATGGAGGACGAGGGGTGGCGACCCGCCATAGTCATCAACCCTTTGCAAATAGGATTCAAAAACTCGACCACGGGCGTCCTTTCCCCCTCGGCCATAGCGTTCGCGCAAGGCAACCTGAAATCGGGCGACATCATATTCGTCAAGAAAAACGGCGACCTATACGACCTTAAACAAATTCCGGAAATCAACGGGGCCATGGTCGTAATGGATCCGCACACCGGCCGGGTATTCGCCTTGGTCGGCGGATTTTCATATTGGCAATCGAAATTCAACCGCGCCACCCAGGCTTTGCGCCAGCCCGGATCGACGATCAAGCCCTTTGTATACCTTGCCGCCCTTGCGACCGGGAAATACACCCCCTCGTCGATACTGCTGGACGCGCCCATCGTCATGGACAAGGAAACCGGCGAGCAATGGCGGCCAGAAAACTACGACGACATTTTCGAGGGCGAGATAACCCTGCGCCGCGCGGTGGAAAAATCGAAAAACATTCCCACTATCCGCACGGCCATGGACATAGGCCTTCGCAATTTCGTAAAGACCGCGCTTGACTTCGGCGCATACAAAAGCGTGCCCGCGCCAAACCTTTCCATGGCCCTTGGCAGCGGGGACACCAGGCTTTTGGACCTTACCGGCGCTTTCGCGAAACTGATCAACGGCGGCAAGGA
>JAIRTB010000016.1 GCA_031255155.1 Rickettsiales bacterium | reverse complement strand
TTCTTTTCCCCAAGGTATTTTTCCATCTTGCCGCTATACGTCCTGACATTAGGGCATTTGCGGTCGGCGGGGTCAACCTCTTTATTCTTTCCCATCAGCGATTTCACCATGTCCAGAGGGCCCGGCGCGGCACCCTCGCCAAGCGCGACCTCGCATTCGTTATTCGGCGG
Organism: Rickettsiales bacterium; assembly: GCA_031255155.1. Lineage (GTDB taxonomy): Bacteria > Pseudomonadota > Alphaproteobacteria > Rs-D84 > CACZYB01 > WQWV01. The sequence goes on along the minus strand of JAIRTB010000016.1, from coordinate 3,119 downwards.
CGGAACGAATATAACCTGCGGGACGCCGAATTTCACCGTTATCTCGCATTTCTTGTTATCATAGCGGACCTCGCCGCCTCCGCCGGAGCACATTTTCGCGAATAGCTTTTCCATTTCCTCGTAAAAGCTTTTCTTTACGCTTGCCGCGCGGGCGGTCGATTGCAACGCAGGCTCGCACGAGGGGGCGCGGCGCTCTATGCCCGCCAAGGTAAAGCAATCGAAAAAGCCCGGCCCGCAGATGCCGCCCATGCATTCCTTATACGCGGCCTTGGCCTCCTCGGCGGCCTCTTCGCCGGAATACCTCATCGCCTCGACATAATTTTTGGTAAGCATATCCTTTTGAACCTTGGATTTATAGGCGTTTTCGACATGCCCGCGCTCGGCCAGCGAGCAGGTTTTCAGCGCGCCCAAGCAAGTCGTGCGGGCGAAATTATAAAGCTCGAGCCCGACGCGGACATTCATGCCGCCGCGTTCCACGAACTCGAAATCGTCGTTGGTCGACGAGCATTGGTATGTCGAGCCCATGTCGCCCGCGCAGATATTGTCCATGCAAAGATCGAAATGCTCGGCGCAGGTAAAGTCGGCCCGGGCGGAGCCTATCGCATCCTGGACGCCTTGGGATACTTCGAGGGAATGGGCCGGGGGCGCGGGGGCGCGGGCCTGGTCCTGTGGCGGCGGAGCTTTTTGCCGCGCCGCGGTCCGCGCGGATTTCCGTCCCGAAGCTTTACGCGCGACAGATTTTTTCGGCGCCGCGCACAAATGCGACGAGAGCAGGGCCACCACTATTGCACAAACCACTTTCCCCATAGCGAAGAAATTATACCATAATACGGGCCGTGCCGCAAGATTAGAATCGAAGCTATCGCCGAGGCGGAAACGAACGGGGCCAGAGGGACTTGCCGAGTTTTTTTCGCCATGCAATACGGGGCCGCGACTATGGCGGCTCCGACCAAAACCAAGCCCGTAATTTCCGCGCCCAGCAAAGCGGCAACCGCCGCCAGCAATTTTACATCTCCACCGCCAAAAGAATCATTATTTTTCAGATGGGCAAACAATGCCAAAGCACTACATATAATATAAATGCCTATCGCATTATAAATAGCCAATTTATTTGATTGAAACAAAGTAGTGCTTAAACCTGTAAAAAGCAACGGCAAAGTGATCAAATCGGGGATAACCCACACTTTCGCGTCTATATAACCCGCCAATAGCAACAACCACACGAACAAATTCAGATGCAAATCGTTTAGAAAACTTGTCAAAACGGCAAATAAAGCCCCATATAATAACTTGCTATAAAAATATCTCTTATTCAATGATTTAAAACTATTTAAGTGATGCGATTGTTTGCATATTTTTTTATTTAAGTAATACTTTATACCGTCGCCTATAAAACTATGCAAGCTACACGGATAGGATTTGGACAAGAACCGTCCGAAAATCGGAATAAAAAATCCTATTGCAAAATGCAAAACAACATTTAGAATATCCATCATATACAGGCTCCCTTTCGTGTATTATACCACAGAACCGAGCGGAAAAAAAGGAACAAAAATGCCCGAATGGACGGACAAGCAGATAGCCAAGTTGAAAAGCCTTTGGGACAAGGGTTTTTCGGCCGCCGAAATCGGCAAAAAGCTTGACGTGACGAAAAACTCCATCATCGGGAAGATCAACCGCCTTGGCTTGTCGAATCGCGGCTCGCCCATAAAACCCAAGACGGAAAAACCTCATCCCGCTCCGGCCGCGGCGAGTATTCCCGTCCAAAAGGCCGAATCCAAGGCTCCTGCCAAACCCGTTGTCCAGAAGCCAAAAAAACCGGCGGATCCTCCGCCGAAAGGGGTGTCGCTTTTGGAGCTGACCCAAGACAGGTGCTGTTGGCCGATAGACGATGTGAATTCGGAAAATTTCCATTTCTGCGGAAAAAAAGTATTCGACGGCAAGCCCTATTGCCTTGAACACTGCGCCATCGCATACACCAACTCGGCCACGGCGGCGGAGGAGCGAGAGGCCAACGGGGAGCCTCCGGAGGACGCGGAACCATAAACCCAAGGAGATATTTTGGAGAGAGGAAAGGGATATTGGAGAGAGACCGCCGCGGGCGACAAAAAGGAATTCATCTATGAAAGTCCTTTGCTGTCTTTCGTCGCCATTTACCGCGCCAACCGCATAGCGGCCGTCCTTGACCAGACGAACGACGAATATTCCCCGGATTACCTTTTGATCGTGGCTCCGCGCAAAGGGGAAGATCCGGCGAATCCCTCGACGAAATGGGACGCCATACTGCGCGAGGATTTTGCCATAGACCCCGCGGCCGTGCGTCCGAAAGAGGATACCAAATACCGCAAGATGGACGTGGCATACGAATCCTTGGACCTTTACGCGGCTTTCGCGGCTTTGCAGAGCGAGGAGATATACGAGGAACTTGTCGAAAACCGTCTTGTCATGTCTATGATGGCGGCGCAGCGGCGAGAGAGCCTGGACCTTTTGGACGTCAACACCGCCAAGCTTACCATAACCAGGGCCGAATCGACGGCGGAGATTTTGCAAAAGCGTTCGGACAACCTTTCCAAGCGAATCGCCAAGATGCCCGATAGTTCCGCCAAAACCGAAGCTTTCGCCAGACTTTACGAGATCACCGCCAAACTTAAACGCGCGGAGCGGCGCAAAAAACGCGCGCAGAAGCGTCTCGAATCGGCGGAGCGCGACCTTGCCTCGCGCCGTTTGCAAATCGCTAAACTACAAGCCCTCATTTCCGGAAAAAATGCGAAAAATCAAACCGTTATCACTTCTCCGAGCGATAAGAAAACAGATATGTTGACAATCGAAAATCCGGGTGCTATGAATCGCGGAGGGAAAGAAAAGGCTTTCAAAGGGGAGACTATCATGGCCACCAAAGACACAAAAACAAACAACACGGAATTCAAGCCTCCGTATGTCGACGACACCGCTCCGACCGGCGAAATACGTTTCGCACAGCGTTCGGCGCTTGACGACAAAGGAAAGAAAATCTGGGCCTACGCCGCAAGCGTATTCGTATCTTTGGCCCTTGTGTTCGGCGTGTTCTATCTTTTAAGCGGCGACAAGAGCCCCGACGAATCGGAATTCGTAGAGGCTTA
>JAIRTB010000058.1 GCA_031255155.1 Rickettsiales bacterium | reverse complement strand
GCGCAAAAGCGGCGGCCGCAACAACATGGGCCATATCACCAGCCGCAACAAGGGCGGCGGGCACAAAAGGCTCTATCGCGTCGTCGATTTCAAGAGAGGCAAGCTTGGCGTTCCCGGCCGGGTCGAGCGTATCGAATACGACCCGAACCGCACCGCGTTCATAGCCCTTGTGAAATACGACGACGGCGAGCAGGCGTATATCTTGGCGCCCCAGCGCATGTCCATAGGTGCCAGGGTCATGTCCGGCCCGGACGCGGATATCCAGCCGGGCAACGCTTTGCCGTTGAAGAACATACCCATGGGCACGATAATACATAATGTAGAGTTGAAGCCCGGCAAAGGGGGGCAGCTTGCCCGCTCGGCCGGTTGTTATGCAAGCTTGGCCGGCAAGGGCGGCGGCTTTGCCCAGATCAAGCTGAATAGTGGCGAGCTTCGCATGGTCGACGCCGAATGTTATGCCTCGATCGGCGCGGTAAGCAACCCGGACCAAAGGAATGTCAAGCTTGGCAAGGCGGGGCGCAACGCCTGGCTTGGCCGCCGCCCGCACGTGCGCGGCACCGCCATGAACCCTGTGGACCACCCCCACGGCGGAGGCGAGGGCCGCACATTCGGCAAGAATCCCGTGTCCCCCACCGGCGTTCCGGCCAAGGGCTTCCGCACGCGCAAGAACAAGTTCACCGACCGGTTCATACTTAAATCCCGCCATGCGGTGAAGAAAAAATAAGGGAATGCGAAATGGTTAAAAACATCATACCGGATACGCTGGATAACGAAGCGGCTGAAAACAATAATAAGATTGTTCTCGTTCCATATCCGCTTTTTAAAAGCATCCAGGGTATTATTAATGATTATATCTCTAATTTGCAGAAGCAACAGAAGCAACAGGAGCAGCGGGGTAATCCCTCGGGGCGGGTCTTAGGCATTGTTAAGAAGACTTTTTTGCCTCCTCCTGCCGATCATTCTTCCAATGACGCTTTTGCTTTGTGGAATAAAATAGATACGGCGCAATGGGTTGGCCAGAAGCTTCAAGATATTCCGAAGGTTGACAAGAATCAGATCGATCAGATCAAGTTGAAGAACGGTAATACAGAACCCCGCCCGGCCATCTTTGAAATGGGAAGACAGAAATGACAAGATCCGTATGGAAAGGCCCGTATATCCATCCCTCCTTGCTTGTCAAGGTCGAGGCCGCCAATGCCGCGAACGACCGTCGGCCGATAAAGACTTGGAGCCGCGCCAGCACCATCATGCCCCAAATGGTCGGGCTGACTTTCGCCGTTCATAACGGCAGCAAATTCATCCCCGTGCTTGTCGCGGAGGAAATGATCGGGCACAAGCTGGGCGAGTTCTCGCTTACCCGCGCTTTCAAGGGGCACAAAAAGAACGACGCCAAGGCCGCGGCGTCCCAGGCGAAGAAATAAGGAATGACGATGGTTGCGAAAAGGTATAATGTCGGCGAGAAAGAGGCTAGGGCGTTCCTGCGCCAGATAAAGGGCTCTGCGCAAAAGCTGAATTTGGTGGCGCAGTCGATCCGCCGCATGCCCGTCGCGAAAGCGCTGGACCATCTGGCGTTCAGCAAAAAGCGCACCGCCGCCGATGTCAAAAAGCTGCTTATGTCCGCCGTCGCCAACGCCCAGAATAATTATGGCCTTGATGTCGATAAATTGGTGGTCAAAGAGGCTTTCGTCGGCAAGGCCGTGACTTTGAAACGCTTCCACGCCCGCGCGCGTGGCCGTGGCGCCGCTATATTGAAGCCGTTTTCGAATATGACTATAATCGTGGCCGAAATGGCTCCGCCCGCGTCGCGCGCCGCCGCCCCTTCCGGTCCGGCCGCCGCCGGCAAACCCGCGAAAACCGGCAAACCCGCCAAGGCCGTCAACCCCGCCGGCCCCGCGAAAAAAGAAACTAGGAAAGAGGCGAAATAATGGGACAAAAGGTAAATCCTATCGGATTGCGCTTGAATATAAACAAGACTTGGGACAGCCGCTGGTTCGCGGACGAGAATTATTCCAAGCAGTTGCTGAACGACTTGAAAATCCGCGCTTTTTTGGATAAAAAGCTCAAAGACGCGGCGGTTTCGAAAATCGTTATCGAACGTATCGCCAAAAAGATAAATGTCGCGATTTCGACCTCTCAGCCAGGCCTTATAATAGGCAAGAAAGGCGCCGATATCGACACTTTGAAGGACGCGCTCTCGAAAATCGCGGGCACCGATGTGAATGTAAGCGTCGTCGAGGTTAGAAAGGGCGACATAGACGCCGTGATCTCGTCCAAGTCCGTGGCCCAGCAGATAGAGCGCAGGATAAGCTTCAAACGCGCGATGAAAAAGGCCGTGGGCAACGCCCTTCGCGGCGGCGCCAAAGGCGTGAAGATAAGCGTGAGCGGCCGCTTGAACGGCGCCGCCATCGCAAGGTCCGAGGGCTATCGCGAGGGCCGCGTGCCGCTGCACACCTTGCGCGCCGACATAGATTATGGGTGCGCCCGCGCCAATACGACAAGCGGCGTTGTCGGCGTGCGCATGTGGATATACCGCGGCGATGTCGTGAACCGCGAGGCTTTGGCAAGCGAGCGCCGGTCCCCTCCGGCCGCCGCGTCGACATCCCCGCAACCCGCCGCCCCGGCCCAGGCGTAGAAATTTTGAGGTAAGTATTATGCTGCAACCGAAGAAGACGAAATTCAGGAAAGCCCGCAAGGGCCGCATCCACGGCGAGGCCAAGGGGGGCTTTTCGCTTGGCTTCGGCTCGTTCGGGCTGAAAGCCTTGGAGCCCGAGCGCGTGACCGCCCGCCAGATCGAGGCCGCCCGCCGCGCCATGACGCGCGCCATGAAGCGTCAGGGCAAGGTGTGGATAAGGATATTCCCCGATGTTCCGGTAAGCAAAAAGCCGGCCGAGGTCCGCATGGGCAAAGGCAAGGGCGCGGTCGAATATTGGTGCTGTCGCGTGCATCCGGGGCGCGTCATGTTCGAAATCGACGGCGTGGGCGAGGCTTTGGCGCGCCAGGCGTTGACCTTGGCGTCGTTCAAGCTTCCCGTCAAGACAAAATTCATAACCAGGAACGAGGTGGAATGAAATGATACAGTATAATTATAATATCTTGAAAAACGCCTTCGTGGATAATATGGCGCTTTTAGAAGTGAAAGTTGAAAGGGTCGTAGCTTACATGGCAGACTTAAAGAAGACCGCCGAACTTTTGAAAAAGAGACGGTATCCTTCAAAGGTTTATAAGAAATTCTCTAAACTCGCCACTATAATAGGCCGCCAGCTGGACGTCGCGCTTGGACTTGACAAAGTCGGAAGGCAATATTAAGGATAATTAAATGACAAACAATATGAAAAAAACCGCCCTCTCGCCCGCCCCGGCAATGCTGTCCGTGGTTCCAACCGGGCTAAATGCGAATATAAATCCTGATATTGTATCGCTTGTGAACAAGGCCATAGCCGAGATTGACCTTAGGATTTTCAAGCTGAAACAAACGACTGATATTCTACGCCGCGCGCTTGAACGCGGCCTTTCCGACAAGGATATGCGTCGGTCTTTGGCCAAATACGAGGCAGAGGTCAGCCATCAAAAGGATAACCGTCGCGAGCTATTGAGGCGCATAGAGAATTTGACCGATAATCATTCATTGACTCTCGTCGACGCGCTTGAAATATATGTTGAACAGTTTCAAGAAACGAGTAGGATGTTTTTCATTGATAAGGATAAATTGAATGCCAACCGCGGGGTTCAAAAATTTCCACGCCTGCCTAAACAGGAACGGGCGACAGGTTTGCAAGCAACGCAACTGAACCAGACACAAGCTTTGATAGAAAAAGTTAGGTGATTAAATGAAAGACAAGATGGAAATAGCGAAATTCAAATCCGCCCCCCTGCCCGACATATTGGCAAGGGTGGTGGAGGTAAGGCGCGATTTGATGAACAGGCGCTTTGCCCTGTCTATGGGCAATTTGAACGACACCGCTTCGGTCCGCGCCGCAAGGAAAGCCGTCGCCCGGCTTAAAACCTATGCGCGCGCCGCCGCCCGCAACCCCGCCAAGGAGAGTGAATAATGCCCAAAAGAGTATTGGAAGGCGTAGTGGTCAGCGCCAAGATGAAAGATGCCGTAGTGGTCGAGGTCGCCCGCCGGGTCATGCACCGCTTGTATAAGAAATTCGTCCGCACGACCAAGAAATATCACGCGCACGATGAAACCGGGGCCAAGCCGGGCGATACCGTCCGTATAGTCGAGTGCCGTCCGTTCAGCAAAACCATAGCTTTCGAGGTGGTGAAAAAATGATTCAGATGCAGTCCGTCCTTGGGGCGGCGGATAATTCGGGCGCGAAAAAGGTCCAGTGCATAAAGGTCCTTGGCGGCTCGCACATACGCACCGCGGGCGTCGGCGATGTCATAGTCGTGTCGGTGAAAGAGGCCGCGCCCAAGGGCAAGGTCCAAAAGGGCAAGGTCTACAAGGCCGTCATCGTCCGCACGAAAAGCCCCGTCCGCCGCGCCGACGGCACCGCGGTGAAATTCGACGACAACGCCGCCGTCTTGATAGGCAATAACAAAGAGCCGCTTGGCACGCGCATATTCGGGCCCGTCGCGCGCGAGGTCCGCAACAAGGGCGAGGCGTTCCAGAAAATAGCCTCTCTCGCCCCGGAGGTGGTGTGATGATCACGGTGAAAGAGTATATAACTCCAAAAGAGTTCGACAAATCGTCCCGGCAAGTCGCTGTTGTGGGTAATTTCCAAGAGGGAGTTGTCTCTCTTGGCGAGGAGCATGTCCCCGGCGGTGTCAATCAGGGCAAGGTTTGTTATAAGATAATTACAATATGGCCCAGCAAGAATTATTTAAAGGTCTGTCTAGGGGATAAAGAGCATGACTAAAATGAAGTTGAAAAAGAATGACGAGGTGATAGTCATCGCCGGCCGCGACAAAGGAAAAAAGGGCAGGATCGTCCGCTCGATCCCGTCCGAAAACCGCGTCGTTGTCTCTGGGGTGAACTTGGTGAAAAGGCACCAAAAGGCCGACGCGTCCGGCGCCAAGGCTGGCATAGTGTCGAAATCCATGCCTATCCATGCCTCGAATGTAGCCCTTGCCGACCCTAAGACGGGCGCCCCCACGCGCATAGGGTTCAAGGTCGTGAAGGATAAAAAGGTCCGCGTCGCCAAAAAAAGCGGGGAAATAGTTTAAGGAAAAGAAATGTCGAGCAGATTGAAAGAGCTTTACGAAAAGAATATAAAGCCCGCCTTGAAAAAGACGCTTGGGCTTGAAAACGACTTGGAAGTGCCCCGGTTGGAAAAGATCGTCCTGAACATGGGCGTGGGCGAGGCGGCCGTGGACAAGAAGAAGCTTGACGCCGCGGTCAAGGATTTGACGGCGATCTCCGCGCAGAAGGTCGTGGTGACGAACGCGAAAAAATCGCTTGCCAACTTCAAGCTGAAACAGGGCATGCCTATCGGGTGCAAGGTTACTTTGCGCAAGGACAGGATGTATGACTTTATGGACAGGCTGGTCAATGTGGCCATGCCGCGCATCCGCGATTTCCGCGGCTTGAATGCGAAAAGCTTCGACGGCCGCGGCAATTACGCTTTCGGGATAAGGGAGCAGATAATATTCCCCGAGATCGACTTTGACAAGATCGACGATATCCGCGGAATGGACATAGTGGTTTGCACCACCGCGAAAACGGACGCGCACGCGAAAGAGCTGTTAAAGGCCTTCAACTTCCCGTTCTATAACTAAGAGGAAAAAAGCATGTCGAGGAAAAGCTTGATAGAAAGAAACGAAAAGCGCAAGCGCATGAGCAAGTCGCTTGCGGGCCGTCGCGCGAAATTGCTGGAAACCGCCCGCGACAGGAACGCGCGCCCCGAGGATATTTTCGAGGCGAATTTAAAGCTTGCGTCCATGCCCCGGAACGCGAACCCCACGCGCATAAGGAACCGCTGCGCGCTTACCGGCCGTCCGCGCGGTTATTACCGCAAGTTCGACCTTAGCCGCATAGAGGTCCGGAATTTGGCGGGCGAGGGCAAGCTGCCCGGCGTCCGGAAGTCCAGCTGGTAAATATCCGGAAGTCCGGCTGGTAAAGAAACGATTGGAAAAGGAATACGAAAAATGATGACCGATACTATTGGAGATTTGCTGACAAGGATCAGGAACGGCGCCAAGGCGCGGCTCGCGTCCGTCGTATCTCCGGCAAGTCGGCTCCGCGACGGCGTGCTTGGCGTGTTGAAGGCCGAGGGCTATATCGAGGGGTTCGAAACCGTCGAGGTTCGCCGCGGCGTGCGCGAAACCCGCGTCGATTTGAAATATTTCGACGCCGAGCCCGCGTTCAAGGAAATAAGGCGCGTGTCCACCCCCGGCCGTCGCGTCTATGCCGAAAGCCGGAATATCCCGCGCGTCCGCAACGGCCTTGGCGTGGCGGTCCTGTCGACAAGCAGGGGCGTGATGGCCGACCACGAGGCAAGGTCCATGAACGTCGGCGGCGAAGTGCTGTGCTATGTGTTCTAACAGGAAAAGAATATGTCGAAAGTAGGTAAGAATCCGGTGGAACGCCAACAACGCGTCGATGTGCGGATCGACGGCTCCGACCTTGTCGCCAAGGGCCCCCTTGGCGAGCAGATGGTCTCGCTTCACCCCTCGCTTGATGTGAAGATAGAGGACGGGCGCGTCCATGTCTCGCCGAAGGATGGCGGGGATAGGACCGCCCTTGTCATGTGGGGCACGATCCGCGCGTTGGTCAATAACGCCGTTGAGGGCGTGGCGAAGGGCTTTGTGAAAGAGCTGGAATTAAAGGGCGTGGGATATAAGTCGGCCTTGAAGGGCTCGACGATAATCCTTACCCTGGGCTATTCGCACGATATAGAGTTCAAGCTGCCCGACGGAATCAAGGCCGAAATCCCCTCTCCGACGGAAATACGGCTTGTCGGCGCCAGCAAGGAATTGATCGGCCAGACCGCCGCGCAAATCCGCGCGCTGCGCCCGCCCGAGCCGTATAAGGGCAAAGGCGTGCGCTATAAGGGCGAATTCGTCCGGCACAAGGAAGGAAAGAAGAAATGATCGCGCTCTCTTCGGCTCCGCCCAGGCGCCGCCCAAGGCTCGATCGGGAAACAAGGATAGGAAAAAATGAGTCAGCAGAATAAGAAATCCCGCGGCAGGTTCAATTTGAAACAGCGCAATAAAAGCATGCGCCCG
>JAIRTB010000078.1 GCA_031255155.1 Rickettsiales bacterium | reverse complement strand
ATCTTTTCTTTCGCGTTTACATCGAAAAAACACCGCCAAAGCCGGAGGCGGGCAAAGATAGGGTTTGACATCCGGCGCGAAGCCCCCTAAAATCCCACGCATGAGGAGAGAGATTTTTTTCATCGCCATGTCATGGCCTTTCGCCTTGCACGCAAGAAATTGCAGCCTGGACTGGTGCACCGATTTTTACAGCGAATCGCAAAGGGCGGCGAGGTGTTCTCCATGCGCAGAGGGATATTACTGTCCGACTTTCACGCCTCCAAGCGCCGGGCACGAAACGCCGATAAGCAGCAATCCGTTCCCCTCTTCCGCAACGCCCTGCCCCGCAAGTCCGGCCGGGCTTTGTCCGGAGGGATCGACCGGGTCATGCCTTGTCGACGAATACCTATCATACGCCAAGGCATATTCCTGCATCGCCGAGCCGGACCAAGCCAGGTGGACGCGCCTTTACACCGCGGTCAACTCGACCGAGACACGCATACTGCAACCCGCCGCATACCGCGTCGACATATACAGGGACGAGGGAGCCAGCCCGGCGGCCGCTTCGCGAGTGGTGGCTCTATCGGCCCAAGGAACGGCCATATTGGATGGCGCCGGAGGGACATTCTCCATATCGGGCGTCGACGGCTCGCTTGACATAAACAGCGGGGTGGAGACCCCCGGCATACTGTCCGTCGACATAGGCTTCGACGCAAGCGGCGCATTACAGCCCAACTCCGTCGCGGTATTCAGGCTGGACTAAACCTTTTGACACGCGGGAGGATTGGACCTATACTTTTCCCATGACAAGGACGGGAGAATATTTTTCCAAGCCCATAGCCGCATTGGACGGCATGACGACCCGCACGGAGGCCGCCCTTAAACGGCTTTACGGCGGAGGACGCATGCGCGACATGCTATTCCACCTGCCCGTTTCGACCATCGACAGGACATATTCCCCCTTGATAGCCCAGGCAGAGGCTGGACGAGTCGCCACCATGAAGCTTAGAATCACGGGGCACAGCACGGGGCATTCGCCGCGGGCCCCTCACCGCGTTTCATGCGAGGACGGCACCGGAAAAATGTCTTTGGTATTTTTCGGCAAGTTCACCGCATACCACCGCTCGCTGACCCCCGCAGGGGGCGAGATCTGCGCAAGCGGGAAACTATCCTCCTATGACGGCGCTTTGGCCATGAACCACCCCGACATAATCGCCAACGCGTCGCAATTCGCCGAAACCGCCGTTATCGAGCCGGTCTATCCCCTTACGCGCGGAATAACCAACAAGACGGCACGCAAATTCGCCGAGGCCGCCTTGGCCGGGATTCCGGACGGCGAAAACCCCCGGTTCGCCGAAGCGCTTAGGCGCGCCCACAAAGATCCTTCGGACGCCCGGGCGCGCGCGGAACTCGGGGAGGCGGAGGCTCTCGCGCACCAGCTGCGCCTTGCCCTGGACAGGGCGGAATACGACACTCGGCGGGCGCGGCCGCTTATTGCGACGGGAGAGATGCAAAAAGCCTTGCTCGCATCCCTCGGCTTCGAGCCGACGCGCGCGCAGAGGCGGGTCCTGGACGAGATACTTGCGGACATGGGCGCCCCGAAACGCATGCTGCGCCTGCTTCAAGGCGATGTCGGCAGCGGCAAGACCTTTGTGGCGCTCATGTCCCTATTGGCGGCGGCCGAGGCGGGCGCGCAAGGGGCGTTGATGGCTCCCACGGAGATCCTCGCGAACCAGCATTACGCCACCATATCGCGGATGCTCTCGAACGCGGGCATAGACGCAGGCCTTGTCATCCTAACCTCGCGCGACAAAGGCGCCGCACGACGCGCGAAACTCGGGGCTATCGCGGACGGAGCGGCGAAAATAGCCGTCGGCACGCACGCGCTTTTCCAAGACGGGGTGTCGTTCGCGAACCTGGGCCTGGCCGTCATAGACGAGCAGCACAAGTTCGGCGTCGCGCAAAGGGCCGCGCTTGGCCGCAAAGCCGAGGACGGGGCGAACATACTTGCCATGACCGCCACGCCCATACCACGCACCCTTGCCATGACGAATTTCGGCGACATGGACATATCGGCCATAGACGAGCTTCCGCCGGGAAGGAAGCCCATCGAAACGCGCATCGCATCGATGTCGAAAATCGAAGAGATCGCCCATGCCCTGCTTAGGAAAATGCGGGACGAGCCCTCGCTTAAAGCCTATTGGGTATGCCCCCTTGTGAACGAATCGGACAAGGTCGAGCTTTCCGCCGTAAAGCGCAGGTTCGAGGAGCTGCGCGAAATATTCGGGACGGCCATAGCCATGGCGCACGGACAGGCCGATTCCGACCGGGCGATAGAATCTTTCGCGGATCCGGACGGAGAGGCCCGCCTTTTATTGGCCACCACCATAATCGAGGTCGGCGTCGATGTGCCTAAGGCCACATTGATGTTCATCGAGCATGCCGAGCGTTTCGGCCTTGCCACATTGCACCAGCTGCGCGGAAGAATCGGCCGCGGCGGAGGCAAATCGACCTGCGTCCTTTTACACTCGGACCGCCTGTCCCCCGTCGCAAGAGAGCGCCTTTCCATCATGCGCTCCACGACCGACGGATTCAAAATCGCGGAAGAGGACCTGCGCCTTAGGGGCGGCGGCGACATAGCGGGCCTCAAACAAAGCGGAGGGGTCGATTTTCGCCTATGCGACATAGACGCCGATCCTTTCGCGATAGCGCGCGCGAACGAAGAGGCAAAAAAAATCGCGCGGGAGAGCAAGACCTTGGCGCCCCGTCATGCCGAGCTTTTGGAAATATTCGGCCTTGACAAGCCGCGTTCGAGAGAATGAAAACGGACGGGCGGGGGATAGAATGAAAATTGACTTGGGAGGGAATGAAAATGGACGCAAAAAAATGAAACCGGACGGGGGAAAAGCAAAACCGGGCGGAGAAAACGGCCCGGAAAACATAAACGCCGGGCATCGGGAGCGGATGAGAAAGCGTTTGTTCTCATCGCCCGAATCGCTTGCCGACTATGAGATACTAGAAATGCTTTTGGCAAACGCCATACCGCGCAGGGATGTAAAGCCTTTCGCAAAAGCGCTTATCGCCAAGCACGGAAACCTTGCCGAAATCGCAAACGCCACGCCGCACGAGCTCATGAAAACCCCGGGCATAGGCGAAAGCGCGGCGGCGGCCATAAAAACCGCGCACGCGGCCATGACGGCGGTGCTTCGCATACGCGCGGAACGCGGCAACATCATCGCAAACTGGAACGACCTTACGGACTATGTGCGCGCGAAGATAGGCGGCAAGCCGGCCGAGGAATTCCATGTCCTTTACCTCGACTCTAAATGCCGTCTTATCAAAGACGAAACCCATTCGACGGGAACATTGAACCACGCCAGCGTTTATCCCCGCGAGATAGTCAAGCGGGTATTGGAGCTTGGCGCGGCATCGGCGATCATCGCCCACAACCATCCGACGGGCGACTGCACCCCATCGAAAGCGGACATCGAAATCACCCGCAAGGTGGCGGAATCATTGGAATCGATAGACGCGGTCCTGCACGACCACATAATCGCGGCGAAAGGGCATGTTCTGAGCTTTAAGCAGATGGGCCTTATTTGACATCGGACTTTATATGCAATTCCTTCAACTGGCGGGCGGTCGCCTCGGACGGAGCGCCCATCATAAGGTCCTCGCCACGGCCGTTTATCGGGAACAATATAACCTCGCGCAGGTTTGGCTCGTCCGCAAGCAGCATCACTATCCTGTCTATGCCGGGAGCGCAGCCTCCGTGCGGGGGGGCGCCGAACCGGAACGCGTTCAACAATCCCGTGAACTTTTCCTCCACCTCGGCGCGAGAATAGCCTACATTGCCAAGCACCCGGATTATGCATTCGGGGTCGGTGTTCCTTATCGCTCCGCTGGACAGCTCGTATCCATTGCACACGACATCGTATTGCCACGCCTTTACCGACAACAGGTCGTCCGCATCAAGCGCCGCGGCGCCGCCCTGGGGC
>JAIRTB010000076.1 GCA_031255155.1 Rickettsiales bacterium | reverse complement strand
AACCAGGTCCGCGTCGATAGGCTTCACACCTGCCAGAGGCGGACGTTCCTCCGCCTCCACCTTCCCCGCGTCCTCGTTTACGCCCTCCGCCGTCCCGTCCGTTTCGACGATCCGGGTTTTTTGCGCGTCGAAAGCGGCAAGCTTGCCGGCCTTGTCCTTTTCGAACTTTGCTTTGGCTTTGTCCGTGTCGGCCTTGTTCTTTATCTGCCCCGCAAGGCTCAATCCTCCCGCTATGGCGGAAACGCTCCCGCCTCCCCCCGCGAACCCAAGGGCAAGGGACAGCGAATCCTTGCCTCGTATCCTGCCGCACGCCTCCTCGGCAATCCTCGCCCTCTCTTTCGCATGGGCAAGCTCGTCCACGGTTCCCTTCGCCATAGATACGGGCGCGGGCGAAGCCGCAGGAGGCGAAGCCATGGCTTGGAATAGGGAAGATTCTATGACAGGTTTGCGTTCAGATTCGGTTTGAAAAACGGGGGGGGGGGGAAAGTGGTCTTGGCGGCCTTTTAGGCTGCGGGCGTCTTGCTCCGAACGCCGCGGCGGGGCATAACAAAGCCAAAATGACCAATTGCCTGAACATTCCCCTATCATACCACAAACCCTTGCTTTTTGCAAGCGTCAAATACGGCGGCGGATCAGAGGCCCAGCATCATGCTTTCTATGCCGTTTTGTATCGCCTTGTCCAGCGCGGGGCGGTCGCCGGCAAAGTCTCGCGCCCTTATAGGCCGCCCTATGCGCACCGTTATAGTTCCGCCCGTCTTCATAAACGAATTTTTCGGCCAGAACCGTCCCGCGTTATGCGCAACGGGCACTATGACCACATCCCCTATCCTGGACGCTATGACGCCAAGCCCGCTTTTATACTCCACGGGCGCGCCCGGAGCCGTCCTGGTCCCCTCGGGAAAAACGCACAGGTTCCTTTTCGCGAGCGTCGCCTTGAACGCCTCGATCAGCCGGGAAAGCCCTTTGCGCGTCGTGGACCCCCTTTCCACCAGGATATTGCCCGATTTCCACAGCGTGAAGCCGAACAGCGGCAGCCACAGCATTTCTTTCTTCGACAGGAAATTCACCGGATAAAACAGCGTTTGATAGCTTATCGTCTCCCACGCGCTTTGGTGTTTGCTTGCTATTATATACCTGCCCCGGGGCAAGTTTCTAAGGCCTTCGACGCGCATCTTTACCCCGCACAGCTTGTCAAGCGCGAACTGGACAAAGCCGCTCCACCTCCGCGCGAACCACACTATCGCATTTTGCGGCGCCCAGAACATCAGGCAGCCATACACGCTTAGCACTATCGCGGAGGACATATACGCCATGAAAAACGCAAATGACCTCGCAAAAGACTTTGGACGCGCGACGAGGGCATCGGGGCCCGGGGAAAGGGCGCCCGGGCCGGGGGATTCCGGCGAAGCGGGGGGTGCGGGTTCGATCGGGCCGGAAGCTGACATCCTATTTTATCCTATTGAGCAACGCGTCGTCGAAGCCCAGCCGGGTCCACGCCCAGAACGCCAAGTATTTATTATACTCC
Source organism: Rickettsiales bacterium (assembly GCA_031255155.1). GTDB lineage: Bacteria > Pseudomonadota > Alphaproteobacteria > Rs-D84 > CACZYB01 > WQWV01. Next base: position 7,347 of record JAIRTB010000076.1, on the reverse strand, counting down.
TTGAACGACAATTTAAGCGCCCACGGAGTATTCACCGCCTGCCACGAGCCCTTTATCCCATGCGACACGGGAAAAGGCGTTATCTTTGCCTCGGGCATATACTTGCCAAGCGCCAGCACGGCCCGGGGCATGTGATAGAACGAGGTTATCAAAACTATGCTTTCCACCCCGCCCGCCCGCGCCCACAGCGCGCTTTCCATCGCGTTCTCTATCGTATTCCTCGCCTTGACGCCAAGCTCTATATTCCCTTTGCCCAGGGACGAGGGGGCGAGCCTTTTCGACTCTATCCCCGAGATGAACAGCCTGCGCGCCCGGCCACGGCCAAATTCGGCAAGCCCCTCCCTTATCCTCCGGCCGTCCCCGGTAAAGACTATTACAGCGTCGGACCTTTCCACGGCGCCTACGCCCGCCTCGAAATCCAGCCGCGCCACGAACAGCGCGAAGCCGGCCAGATACACGAGCAAGCCGGCGGCCGAGAACAATATCAGCTTTTTCGCGCGCGCGTCGTCGAGCCAGCGTTTTTTCCTTATCACCTCGTATTCCCCGTCCATCATCCCATTCCTTTCAAGTCGCGCAGCGTGAACCAGCAAGACGCCGCCTTGGCCAGCCCGGCCGCGACAAGCGGCAGAACCGCTATCCAGAACAGCGGCGAAAAATCCGGCCGGAATCCCTCTATATCGGAAAGCGCGAACTTCGCCAGCGCGAACAGAGCGCCCGCCGACGCCGCCGCGCCCGCCGACGCCCCCCAGAACGCCGACACGGCCATCTGATTCGACAGCATGCCGGCTATATACCCGTTTTGCGCGCCCACCATGCGCATCACACCTATCGCGCGCCGGTTCTCGGCTATGGACACACGCGCCGCGTAGGCTATCGTCGCGCCGAGCGCCAGCAGCGTCAGCGCGAGCATCGAGGCCAGCAAAAGGCGGCTCGCCCCCAAGGCTTTGTTGAACCCGCGCGCCCATTCTCCGGCGCCGTCTATGCCCACCAGCGCGGAATAGCCCCCCAAGTCCGCGTTCAGCCTTTGCATATCCAGCCGGACCACATCGGAAAGCTCGACCGACACCACCCGCGGCAGGGGAATGCCCAGTTTGGCCCCGTCGAGGTCGCCTAGCCACGGCTCCAAAAGCTTTTTCGTCTCGGCAAGGCCTATCTCGCCATGCGACTTTACGCCGGGCGTCTGGGCCAGGAGCTTTTTCACCATGTCAAGGCGCGCGTCGAGCTCTTTTTGCGGATCCCTGGCCCTTATATCCGGAAGAAGCCGGATAATCATGCCCCTGGTCAGCCGCGCGTCCCATCCCGCGGACAGCCTTGCCCCGCCTATGCCCGCGGCGAGGACCAGCCCCGCCATGAATGTCATAAAGCCGGACAGCACCGGAACCGCCATCGCGTTCATCTCGGACCTAAGCGCCATATCCGTTTTCAAAAAAAACATATCATTCCCTATACAGATACCCGTCATCCAATGTCCAGACCGGGTAATCGAACTGGCGTATCAGCGTCTTGCTGTGCGTGGCCAAGATGACCGCGGCGCCCATCTTGTTCAGCTCGCGGAACAGGAACAGCAGCTTTTGCGCCATTTCCTCGTCCACGCTTGCCGTCGGCTCGTCCGCGATGATCAGCTCGGGCTTGTTTATAACCGCCCTTGCTATGGCAACCCTTTGCTGCTCTCCTCCGGAGAGCCGCTCCGGCCTGGAATCAGACCGGCTTGTCAGCTTCACCCAATCGACAAGCTCGGGGACATGCTCGCCTATATACCTGGCGCTTTTGCCGTTCACGCGGAGGGGCAGCGCTATGTTATCGAGAACGCTCAGGTGCGGGAGCAGCCTATAATCCTGAAACACGGCGCCGACGCGCCGCCGCAGCCTTGCCCGGTCGTCGCCCGACAGCCGCCCCGCGTCGCGGCCGAAAAGCCTCACCCGCCCGCGGGAGGGCCTAAGCGCCAGGTGTATCAGGTTCAAAAGGCTCGACTTGCCCGCGCCGCTGGGCCCGGTAAGGAACACGAACTCGCCCGGCATCAGGCGGAAGTCTATATCTTTCAAGACCTCCTTTTCCTCCGTGTACCTAAGGCCCACGCAATCGAGCTCGACTATGGGTTTGGATTCCATGCGCGCAAGTATAAATGAAAAAAAGCCCGCTGTAAAGGGGGAATCGGACGGCCCCCCTTTCCCGTTTGACTTTCGCCCGGGGGCGCGCTATAATGGCCTTGCCATGCGTTATTATACGAAAGCACACGCCCTTTTCTTTTGGCTCGCCTGAGCCATAAAACATCCATATCCCCGCACACATATTCTTTATACATATTTTCACGCCTAGATTATTCCAAGGAGGAATGAATGAAATCTTGCCACAACATGAATATCTGCGTCTATAACAAGTGTTCGAAAGAGCGCCGCGAGGCTTGCCGCGCATCGGATGAAATATGCGACTTCGCCGCGCGGGCTTACGGCTATGCGAGCGCGGCCGCCATCGCCGAGCCCGGCGCGGAATACGACCGCAATTCGGCGCGGGCACATCAAAGATGGTGCCTTGGGCTTGGCTTTGACTTTGGACGATAATTGCGCCGATAGCTTCGGCGGCAGCTCAGGCGATAATTACTCCGATATTGCGCCGATAGTTATGCGGATAGTTCCGCCGGTTCGACATAACTATCGACCAACCGCCGGCTTAATTCCGTTGCTTTTTTCGAGGAGTTGGAGGATAATAGGCTTGGAGGCTGCACCATGGAGCAATTTTTCGAGATTTCGGACGCCATTTCTTTGGCACGCGCCGCGGAACTGACCGGAGCGCGGATCGGCGGCGCTTTCGCCGACGAGGCTTTGTCCGGCGGCGGACATGCATCCGGCGGCGGGAGCGCCTCGGCGCGCGCGGCATCGGACAGGACCATAAAGCGCCTTGCCCCGCTTCAATCGGCGGACGCGGACAGCGTTTGCTTTTTTTCTTCGGCGGGGATCGCCTCGGCCGCGCTTGACAAGCGCCCGGAGTATAAAAAGCTTTTATCCTCCCTGGCCGCGGCGGCGTGCCTTGTGCGGGAAGAGGACGCCTCTTTGCTGCCCGCGGGCGTGGTCCCCCTGATCGCAGAGGACCCCTGGGGCGCCTTTATCGCATTGACGAACTTTTTCTATAAGGACAAAGCCGTTTCTTTCAAGGGCATCAGCGACAGGGCTTGCGTCGACCCCATGGCCGAGTTCGACGACAGGGCCAGCGTCCACATAGGTCCTTTCGCCGTTATCGAGGCGGGCGCGCGCATAGGCCGCGGCGTCTATATCGGCCCGGGCGCCGTAGTGAAGGCCGGGGTTTGGATCGGAGAGGGCTCGACCATCAAGGAAAACGCCGTCCTATCCCACTGCATACTCGGGCGCGGCGTCAGGGTCGGAGAGAATGCCACCATCGGCGGGGACGGCTTTGGATGGCACTCGTCCCCGGCGGGCCACGAATGGGTCCCCCAGCTTGGGCGCGTGATCCTTGGCGACAAGGCCGAGGTTTTCGCCAACTCGTCCATCGCGCGCGGCGCCCTTGGCGACACCGTCATAGGCGCGGGCTCTAAAATAGACTCCCAAGTCCTGGTCGGGCACGGCTGCAACATCGGGAAAAACTGCATCCTTGCCGGGATGAGCGGCGTCGCCGGATCGGCCGTTTTGGGCGATTTCGTCCTGGCGGGGCCCCAATCCGGGATCAGCGGGCACCTGAACATAGGATCGGGATCCCAGCTTGGCGCGGGGGCGGGGGTCATTCAGGACCTTGCCCCGAAATCCATAGTAAGCGGCTATCCCGCGCAGCCTGTCGAGGCCTTTTTGCGCCAGACGGCCCTGTTGCGACGAATGACCGCCCGCGCGGCCCGTGCCGCCGGTTCGGCAAGAGCCGCCGGTTCGGAGGGACGTGCCGCCGGTTCGGAGGAATGAGCCGCCGGTTCGGACCACTCCGCCAGTTAGGCACGAGTTGCCCGCCCGTCCGCGCTGACAAAAAGCGTCCGGGGACGCGCAAAGGCAAAGACTAAGGCTTGGGCAAAGCTTGGGCCGAGCCGATAAGATTCACGGAAAAGATTTAGGCGAGGCGCGCAAGCCTGTGCGGCTTAGGCAAATCAATAAGATTCACGAGAGTTAGGCAAGCCGGGCGGGGCCAAGAAGACCAAGGCTTATAAACTTAGGCCTCGACGGCTTGGGCGATGCCAAACCGTCAAGGCGTCCAAGCGCTATTTTTTTTATTATTTCTATTTCGCCGCTTTTATTTCTGCAACGCCTGCAACATGGCGGCAAGCATCATTTGGGCCACCACGCCGGCCGTTACGAAAATCACTATCGCGTTATAGGCGAAGAACGACACCACCTTGACCGCGTTCGAATAGAACCTGCGCATGAAAGCGAACCTGCGGCCCGCCACCAGCACCTGGACCATATTGAACGCCCACGCGCACGCGGTCACAACCTGAGGCTGGTTCCACCACTGGCCCGACGCATGCGCGTTCGAGCATATCAAGACGGCGAAAATCACGCTTATCAGCGCCATCTGGGTCCATATATTCCGACCCAACACCGCGCCAAGCTTCTTAAACGCGGGGATCTGGCGGCGGTAGGCTCCGTCGTTCGCACCGTCCCTGTCCGCCCGCCAAAACGCGAAGAACGGAAGAAACAGCGTGCCGCCAACTATGCTATAAAACCCGCTTATCCCCAAGGCGTGCGCCCTGCGATAGCCATACGACAGGTTCGACACGAACAGCACCAGCATCGCCGTCATGATCGCATAATACGCGCCCGGATTCGCCACAGGCGCCCCAGCCGGCGTTTCGGGCAGGAGGCTTTGCAGCGCCATCAGCCCTATCGTCAAGATTTCGAACACTACGGTCGCGCCGAGGTAAAGCTCTTTCGAAATAGCCCCGGTAAAGCCGAAGAAAAAGCCGAACAGGCCCTTGCCCTTGACGCCGGAACGCCCCGCGCCGGAGCCGGCCTTGCCCCCGCCGCCGCCATGACGCGCGCCGGAGCCGCGGTAATACCTATGGCGGGAATTGTTTTTCGTCCGCGCCGCGTTTTCTGTTTGAGCCATATTGCGATCCTCCTATCAATTGGTCCGGCTCATTATAGCACCGGTTTTTTTCTTTTGCAAAGGAAAATTACACGCCTGGGGAGGGGCAGACGCGAAAACACGGGAGGGGCTTTGCATACCGCCAGGGCTTGGCCGATACGAGAGGAGGGGATGCCCGATAGAATAGGGGAGGGATGCCCGGACCGCTTAACGGTTGAACAGGAAATGCATGATATCGCCGTCGGCCACCTCGTAATCGCGGCCCTCGGAGCGCAGCAGGCCTTTTTCCCTTGCCCCGTGCGCGCCCCCGCTTGCTACGAAATCGGCATAGGACACGGCCTCAGCCCTTATAAACCCGCATTCGAAATCCGTATGTATGACGCCCGCCGCGGACGGAGCCCTGGTCCCTTTGCGGACGGTCCAGGCGCGCGTTTCCTTGGCCCCGGCGGTGAAGAAGGTTATCAGGTTCAAGCGGCCATACGCGCCGCGGATTATCTTGGACAGGCCCGTTTCCCCCAAGCCCAATCCTGACAGAAACCCCTCTCTTTCGCCAAGGGGCAGTGCCGCGATTTCCTCCTCTATCCTCGCCGAAACGACTATGGCGCCGTCCAGCCGTCCGGAATAGGCGTTGCCGCCCGCCGCCGAGGCTTCGTCCACATTCGCCACCATCAGCGTCGGCTTGGCCGTCAATAGCGAGAATCCGCCAAGCATCTTTTTTTCCGCCTCGTCAAGTGCCAGGCCGACGGCGGGAAGGCCCCGTTCCAGCCCGTCCAGGACCCGGGCCATAACCCCGGCCTCGGCGCCGGCGTCCCGGTCCCCCGACTTTGCTTTCTTTTCCAATAGGGGCAGGCGCCTTTGCAGGCTTTCCATATCGGCAAGCATCAGCTCGGCATTCACGACATCCACATCGCCCCGGGGGTCCGGGGGGTCGTCCGCGCCGCCGTTTCCGCCCGCCCGCGCTATATTCTTATCCTCGAAGCAGCGCACGACATGGATCACCGCGTCGACCTCGCGTATATTGGCCAGGACTTTGTTGCCCAAGCCCTCGCCGCGGCTGGCCCCCTTGACCAAGCCCGCTATGTCCACGAATTCCAGACGGGCCGGGACGATCTCCTTGGAATCGCACATGCGCGCCAAGACTTCCAGCCTGGCGTCCGGGACGGACACTATGCCGGAGTTCGGCTCTATCGTGCAGAACGGATAGTTCGCCGCCTGGGCCTTTATCTCGCCTATCAGCGCGTTGAACAGCGTGCTTTTGCCTACATTAGGGAGCCCGACTATGCCGCATTTCATATATTTTTCCTTTTATCGACGAAAAGCATCGCAGCGGAGGCTTGTTTTACCGACGGGCGGACGGCAAGGCAAGGCTTACAGGGTGGCCTTTTCCTCCTCTATGTCGAAACATTCGAGGCGGTCGCCTATCTCTATATCGTTGCGGCCGTCGAAGCTTATGCCGCATTCCACCCCTTGGCGCGCCTCTTTCACCTCTTCCTTCCCGCGTTTCAGCTGGGCGATTTTGGCCTCGAACACCACTATGTCGTTCCTTAGCATCCGGGCGAACGACCCCTTTTTCACCACGCCGTCCGCAACGCGGCAGCCCGCTATCCTCACCTTGCCCGAGGAGAATGTCGCTATGACATCCGCAAAGCCCGCGGCCACCTCTTTCTGGACCGGGGGCAGCAGCCCGCCCATCAATTCCTTCACATCGTCGATCATGCCATATATCACCGAATAATAGCGTATGTCCACCCCGTCCTGGCGCGCCATGTCCCGCGCGTCGGAGCTTGCCCGGACATTGAACCCCAGCACGACCGCCCCGGCTGTGCGCGCAAGCGAAATGTCCGACTCGTTTATTCCGCCGACCCCGCCGTGCATGACCTTTACCTTTACCTTTTCGCTGGGGATCTTGCCAAGGCTGTCCGCTATGGCCTCGACCGAGCCCTGGGTATCGGCCTTTATTATAACCGGAAGGGTTTCCGCCTTGCCCTCCTTTATTCCCTCGAACAGCTCCTGCAAGCTGGATTTAGTCTTGACCATCTTTTTCCGGGCCGCCTTGCGCCGGCGGTAATCGGCCACCTCGCGCGCCTTGGCCTCGGTTTCGACGACCACGAAATCGTCCCCCGCCTCGGGCGCGTTCTCGAACCCCAGGACCACCACAGGCGTAGAAGGAGGGGCCTCGTCCAGCCGACGCCCCCTTTCGTCCAGCATGTCGCGGACCTTGCCCACGGCGCCGCCCGAGACGAACACATCGCCCTTTTTCAGCACGCCTTTCCTTACCAGCACGGTGGCTGTGGCGCCCCGCCCGCGCTCCTGCCGGGCCTCGATGAC
>JAIRTB010000060.1 GCA_031255155.1 Rickettsiales bacterium | reverse complement strand
ATCCAGCCGCGACAAGGGGCAATCAGGACAAAAACCCTCCGCCGCGACAAAGGGAAATAAGGCGTCGGGCTATCCCGCCGCGACAAAGGGAAAAAGGCGCCTCGCCATATGCCGCGGGTGCAATCAGGCGCCGAGCCCTATGCCCGCCCCCGGCATGATGTCTTGCCCCCGGGACAGGGCGCGTGCATGGAACGCGCGGCGTGATAGGTCCGGGCATAGGCTTGGAACGCGCGGCAGAAAATGGCGGGTCAAGCCTTGGGCGCCATGGCGGCGAAATCCCATCGAAATCCCGTCGAAATCCCGTCGAAATCCCGTCGAAAGCCCGTCGAAAAATGGCGGGTCAAGTCTTGGGCATGGGGCGGTTATAGGCCCGGGCTATCGCTATCGCAAGGGCGTCTGCGGCATGCTCGCTGTCGATTTTGGGCTTGGCAAGCAGGACGCCGACCATCATTTCTATCTGCTCTTTGCGCGCATGGCCCACTCCGGCGACGGATTTTTTGATCAGGTTGGGCGAGAACTCGGCCACGGGCACCCCGAACAGGGCCGGCACGGCAAGGGCCACGCCCCGCGCCGCGCCAAGTTTTAAGGTGCTTGCGGGATTGATGTTTACGAAAGGCTCCTCTATGGCCGCGGCCTGGGGCTTGAACTCTTCGACCACGCGCCGCAGGGCTTTGTGGATAAAGGCCAGGCGTTCGGCAAGGGATAGGGAGACCGGAACCTTTATCGTGCCGTTCGCCGCGTGGGAAAACCGCCCGCCGTCGAAATCGACCACGCCCCACCCGGTGAACCTTAGCCCCGGATCTATGCCCAAAATCCTCATAGGCCCCAGTATAGCCCAATATTGCCGTGATTGCAATATTTGCGCTTGACATTCTCAACAAAAATGTTATTTTTGTCGATATAACCGTTATAACTAAGGAAAATTGACATGAAAGGGCTTTACAAGGAATATCAGGAATATCTCAAAGGCCAGCCTTCCGACGGGCGGTTCAAGACTTGGGCCGAGTATAAACAGGTCGTTTTGGACGAGATGGATGCCGAGGCCGAGCAGGCAAGGCTCCGGGCGCGGGCGGCTGCCGATGCTGCGCGGAAAGAGCGGGAGGTTAAGAGTGAGGCCGTGGACAAGCGGCTTGAACAAGAAAAGGAGCTTGCCGCGGCAAGGCTTGCCGAAAAAGAGAAGGCCCGTGCGGAAAAATATGCCGCCGGCGTGAAAAGGCGGGCGGAAATCGAACGGAAAAAACAAGAAAATAAAACCCGCGTGAATACAGCCTTGGACAGAAAATCCACGATATTCTATAATAAGGACGATATTGGATATTATATCGTTGCCGCCTTCTTGCGCCCGGGCAAATCCGGCTTTGTCCCTGTCCGCATGCCCGCCACTTCGCCGAAATACGCGAATATGGTTTTGGAGCTGAAATTACCCTTGATGATAAAGTTCTATATTGATCCCAATCAAGGATTCTATGATCCCACGGGCGCGGCCATCGTCAAAACCTTGAATACCGAGGACAAGGTTATTACCTCGTCCATGCCCGCCAGCGTGGCCAGGGGCTTGGTGGAAAGCGGACAACTATCGGCCAAGACGCATACTTCCGGCGATAGATCTATCGAAGTCTGGCACAAAAGAGATCCGCTGTTGCCCGCGCAGCCCATGAGCCGGAAGGCGGCCGAGGAGTTGCTTAATCCGCAATCGTCCGCGCAGCCCGCGAACCAGGACTTGGAATGGTCGCGATCGGCCGAGGATTTCCTTGATCCGCAATCGGACGAGCCGCCCGCGAACCAGGAAATTGATAAGGTGGCGGTGGTTATTCCCATCGTTTTTAAGCTGGCTGTCAAAGGCAATAAATCTGCGGGGCGCTGAGGCGCGATGCCGTCGGCCATAAGGCGTCGGCAAGATTGCGGGCTGGCCGGCAAGGGCGGCAGGATGAACGCGGCGCGCGGCAAGGGCATGGCGCGCGGGGGCGGGCGGCAATAAAGAAAGGGCGTAAATTTTCCTTGATTTTGCAAAGCGTCCGTTATATAAATGCCCGGTGAAATCCTAAAAAAAAGGCGCGATATGACCGAGCAAATCCTTATGCACAAATCCACGGCCGGATGGCTTATCGACAACACCTCGCTTACATTCGAGCAGATAGCCGAGTTCTGCTCTATGCATCCGCTTGAAATCCAGGCGTTGGCCGACCGCGAGGAGGGAGAGTTCGTCGCGGGATTCTCGCCCGTCATGAACAGCATCACCACATGGGACGATATCCGCCGATGCGAGGCGGACCCCGCGGCGCGGCTTGCCCGGAACGACATTCTGGCCGCTTTCGTGAAAAAGTCCAAGGCGGTCAAAAGCCGCTATACCCCGATGGCGCTGCGCTCGAACCGGCCGGACGCGATTTTGTGGCTGGTCAAGAACCATCCCGAGCTTTCCGACGCCCAGGTGTGCAAGCTTGTCCGCACGACCAAGCCTACGGTCGACGCCATACGGAACCGCACGCATAAAAGCATGGCCGACCTGACCCCGAAAAACCCCGTGTCCCTTGATATCTGCACCCAGGCCGAGCTTCAAGCCTCGATCGACGCCGCGCGAAAAAAGGCCGCCAAAACCCCTTAGAGAAAGGCAGCGATGTTTTTCAAGAAAAAAGCCCTTGCCCCGGACAGCGGGGCAGCTTCGAAAGCCGACAGTCCGGCGACGAGCTTTCTTATCGGCGGCCTGCCCGAGAATCTGCGCAGGCTTATACTTCGCGCGACGGTCAACGGCGTCGTGTCCAAGGCCGAGGTCGACTATGCCGGCGAGGTCGACGGCCTTTCCCCGGAGGAGGTGTACGACGCCCTTGCCCTTATCAGCGACATAGGGGTCAGCATCAAGGAGGAATACGACGAGGGCGAAGAGCTTGCCCCCGAGCCCCCCGGGGAGGAGCCGGAGGAGGAGGACAGCATTTACGGCGTCGCCCGGAACAAGGTGGAAAAGTCGGCCGCCATGCGGGAATTCCTTGAATCCCATCAAGAGGAGGAGGTCGTCCTTGTCGATCCGGGGTCAAGCGACCCTGTCCGGAACTATCTGCGCGCCATGGGCGGGATAGAGCTTTTCAGCCGCGCTGGCGAAATTGCCATAGCCAAGCGGATCGAGGCGGGGCGCAAGCTGCTTATCGAGGGGCTGTGCAAGTCCCCGATGACCCTGCGCAAGATAATAGGGTGGCACGCCGCTTTGCAGAAAGAGGAGGTCATGCTGCGCGAAATAGTGAACCTTGACCT
>JAIRTB010000046.1 GCA_031255155.1 Rickettsiales bacterium | reverse complement strand
TTTTCCAATTCCCATCCACGCGCATTCCACATAGAGAAGCCAAAAAAAGAAAAAAGCCCCTCGGCGCGAGGGGCTTTTTTTCTTACGGGCCGATGACTTTGCGGTGCGCGCTTGCCGCGGCGGTAGTCTGCGAACTTTTCTTGGCCCCCCTTTCGGACAGCTTGGCGGAAAAAGCCTGCTTGGCGGCGGGAGCGCCCTTGCCCTTGGCTATCTTTTCCGGCGCGACGGCCTCGGCGGATTTCCGCGCGGCCAAAACGGCCTTTTGCCGGGCCCCTTTGGCGCCCGGGTCGCGGTCGACCAACTCGATGACAGCCATGCTGGCCGCGTCGCCATAGCGCAGGCCGGATTTAAGCACGCGCGTATATCCGCCGGGGCGCGACGCATAGCGCGGGCCCAGCACCTCGAACAGCTTTCTTACCGCATCCTCGCCGCGCAGAAAAGCCAAGGCCTGGCGACGCGACGCAAGCGTATTCCTTTTCGCGCGCGTGATCATGCGCTCTACGAACGAGCGGAGGTCCTTGGCCTTTTGCAGGGTAGTCTCGATCTGCTCGTGCTCGATAAGGCTGGCCGATAGATTGGCGAACATGGCCAAGCGGTGGCTTGTCGGCCGGTGCAGCTTCCTGCCTTGCAAATTATGACGCATTTCGTACTCCCTTGCTTATGTTCCAACGGGTGGAACGGATTTATTTCTTTTTATCGAACTCGTCCTTGAAAACGGCATAGTTCGTAGCGCCCATGGACATATACCCCTGCGCGTTCCGGGCCATAGAGGCCGCAGGCGTCGCAGAGCCGCCCAGCGTCGCTATGACAAAGACGACCCACAGCACCTTTTTGAACCAATCGGCGATAGTGTCCCAAAAATCCTTTTCCTGTTTCGCCACGGCGCCACCTTATTTATACGGATTCTCGCACCGGCGGGCAAGCTCGTCTATATTCTCGGGCGGCCACCCGGGCACATCCATGCCCAGATAAAGACCCATAAGCCCCAGCTGCTCCTTTATCTCGTTCAAGCTCTTGCGCCCGAAATTCGGAGTTTTCAGCATGTCGTTCTCGCTTTTCTGGACAAGCTCGCCTATATACATTATATCGTCGTTCTTCAAGCAATTGTTCGCGCGGACGGAGAGTTCCAGCTCGTCGACCTTTTTCAACAAAACCTTGGGGAACGGAAGCTCGTCCTCGGGCTCGACAGTGGACAGCGGCGCAATCTCGGGATCGTCGAAGTTTATGAACAGCCTCAGCTGATCCACCAGAATGCGCGCCGAAACGGCCATGGCGTCCTCGGGCTCGACCGCGCCGTTCGTCCTTATGGTCATGACAAGCTTGTCATAGTCGGTCTTTTGCCCGACGCGGGCCTGCTCTACATTACTGGCAACATTCATGACGGGACTGAAAATGCTATCCACCGCGATGAACCCGATTTCCTGATCGGCCTTTTTATTCTCCTCGGCCGGGCGATAGCCCTTGCCGTTCGCGATCTCGAACTCGACCGAAAGGTTCGCAGCCGAATCGCAATGGCACAGCACGAAATCCTTGTTCACAACCTCGACATCCTGGCCCGCGTCTATCATGCCCGCGGTCACGACGCCCTGGCCCTTGTGCTTCAAAACCATGCGGCGGGGACGCTCTACATGCGATTTAAGGACCACCTGCTTTATATTCAAAACAAACTCGATCACATCCTCCTTGACCCCGGGGATGGAGCCAAACTCGTGCAGGACGCCGTCGATCTTGACACCGGTAACCGCGCAACCTTGCAGGCTGGACAGCATGACGCGGCGCAGCGCGGTGCCCAAGGTCAAGCCGAAGCCCTTTTCCAACGGCTCGACCACAAGAGTGGTCTGGCTTTTGGCCCGGTCCTCGGACGACTTGACTATGCGCTCGGGCTTGATCAGTTCGAGCCAGTTGTTTTGTATCATTTATCACCCCATATCGTTATGCCGCACACGGCATTGTTGACCCTAGCAAACTATACCCGACGCGGCTTTTTCGCACGGCAGCCGTTATGCGGAATCTTGGTTATATCCGCAATGCCGTTTATCGTTATCCCCAAACCCTGCAACGCGCGGACCGCGGCCTCGCGCCCGCTGCCCGGCCCCTCCATCTTGACATCAAGGTATCTTATCCCGTTCTCCATCGCCTTGCGCCCGGCGTTTTCGGCCACTATCTGGGCCGCATACGGGGTCGACTTCTTGGCACCGGAAAAATTGTTCGCGCCCGCGGTGGACCACGCTATCACATTGCCGGCCGTGTCGGTTATGGTTATCCTGGTGTTGTTGAACGTCGCCAAGACATAGGCGATGCCGTTCGTTATGTTCTTGCGCTCGCGCTTTTTGGGAGCAACCGGTTTCCTTGATTCTGCCATTTCCATCAATCCTTACTTTGTCGCCTTTTTCTTGCCGGCGACGGGGATAGCCTTGCCCTTGCGCGTGCGGGCGTTCGTCTTGGTCCGCTGGCCCCGGACGGGCAGCTTTTTCGTATGCCGGACGCCGCGATAGCAGCGCATGTCCTGGAGCTTTTTTATATTCATCGCCACTTCGCGACGCAAGTCGCCCTCGACGACCAAATTCCTGTCTATATATTCGCGTATCTTTATAACATCGTCGTCGGACAGGCGGCCCACCCGCTTCATAGGATCGACCTTGACCGCGGCGCAGATATCCTTGGCCGTCTTGGCCCCGATGCCGAAAATATAGGTAAGGGAAATATATACTACTTTTTCCGTGGGTATATTCACGCCAGCTATACGAGCCAAATCCAATCTCCTTAAATGTTTATCTTTTCTCGATTTATTTGCAACGCTATATCTATCGTGCCATACAAAACTGGCGGGTATTATATCCCTTTGCGGGCGGTTGTCAAGCAAAAAATAAGCTATTACGCCTGCCGAAAACACAACCCAAAAACATGCCTATCCCCTATCGGCAGAATGCGGACGAATTTCGGCAGGCCGC
>JAIRTB010000017.1 GCA_031255155.1 Rickettsiales bacterium | reverse complement strand
AGGCTGGGGCGCTCCGGCCTGGGCGATTCGCTGTTCGGCTTCGGCAAAAGCGGGGTGAAATACCTCTGGGGCGTCAACCGCGAGCTTGTCGGCTATCTCAAAAAATCGCCCAAGTCCGGGTTGCAGAAGATCCACGGCGGCATAGCCCATATCGCGGGCGGAGGGAATAGGAAATGAGGATTTTTCTTGCCGTCCTGCTGGCCGCCGCCGTCTCGCCCTTTTGCGCGCGGGCGGACGATTTCCAGAAAGACGATTTCCAGAAAAAAGCCGACGGCCTGCGCCTGGCCAAGCCGGGTTTTGTCATAGCCGTCGACGCCGGCGACGGTTCGTCCGCCGTGAAATTCCCCGGCGTGATAACCAGCGCCAAGGGCAGGATCTGCACCGTCGGCTCGCCAAGCCTGGACGACGGATATTACAAGGCCATAGCGGACCTCCCGCGCGAGGAGCGGCCCGTCGTTCTGTATAACGCCGAGCTGTTGAACGCGGACGGGGCGCCCGTCGCCTCCATATCCGCCCCGGCAAGCGTCGGCGCGAGGGAATCCGTCCGCACGATAAGGTTTTCCTCCGGGGCCGAGGCGAATATAGTGTGGGACGACAAGGCGTGCGTGGAAACCGGCTTTGCAAAGCTGGTCCAAAAATACGCGCATTGCGGCCTGTGCCCGTATGCGGTGATGCTTGCGGACGAAATATCGCTCTTGTTCGATTATGTGTTCAAGGCGCTTGGGTGGACGATAGTTGGGTTCCTTGCCGTGTTCGGCTCGCTGTATGTGGCGCAAAGGTTTTGGGAGGGGGCCAAGGGCTGGCCGTTCGGGGACAATTTCCAGGGGTTTTTCGGCGATGTTGGGGAAAAGCTGCGCGTCGTGGCCATAGCCGGTTGCCTCGCGCTTGTCCCCCCGCGCTATATATTCGCATGGACTTTCGAGCCGGTGATCGAGCTGTCCATGGGCGTCGCGCGCGCGATCGAGGAGGGCCGGGGCGACAATTTCTCCTGCGACGCCGAAGCGGCCATAAACGCGGTCATGGCGCAAAGGCAGGAGCGCGAGGATGAAAAGGTGATCCCTCCCATCGTCCGCCGCGCCCGTGTCCAGGCCCGCGCGTCGGGCGAGGCCGCCAAAGGCGCCGCGAATGCCGCCGCCGCTCTGTCGATGGCAAACGGCGCCGCGAATGCCGCCGCCGCGGGTTTCGGCGCGGGCATAGGCGCGGCCGCGGGCTTTGGAGCGGACCCTGCCGATGCCGCGAACGGCGGATTCGGAGCGGATGAAAGCGATCCCTTGGCGGATGAGTCCTATTTCATCTCCAAAAAAACCTTGGGCGAGATAGTGTGCTTCATAAGCTCGACGCAGAAAGCGGGCGCAAGATACCTTGCCCTGGCCCAGGTCCTTGCGGGCGATGTGTTTTCGTGGCCGCCGATGTTCCACTCGCTTGCGGGCATAATGATCTGGGCGATGGTGTTCGGCATTATGATGTTCATAGCGTTCCATGTTCTGGACGGGTTCTTGAAGATATTGGAAATAGCGATTCTCTGGCCGTTCATGGTGTTCGGCTATGCGTTCGAGGGGATGAGCTTCAAGATGGATCTTGTCATCGACACGGCCAAGAATTTCGGCTTTACGGTCATAGGCCTTGCGCTGTTCTCGATGTTTTCGAACGTGCTGCTCGACGCGTTCCAGTTCGGCTCCTCCGGCACTTTGGAGGCGCTTTTGTCCGAGGCCGAGCGCACTGGGGACATAAACGCCCTGCGCGACACGGTCGCGGGCGATATTCTGTTGCTGTCCCGGTTCATGTTCATAGTGTTCGCGCTGTTCTATATATATTCCAAGCTGTCCTCGTGGGTAAAGGAATATACGGGCGGCTCGGTCGGGGACAAGCCTTTCGGCAACGCGGTAAGGACTTCGCTGTTCTCTCTTGTCAAGTTCCTGAATCCGCTGAATATAGTGCGCGAGCCCGCCGGGTTCGAGAAAAATCCGGCCCCCCGCAAAAAGGACCCGCCGGACGGGGGCGCCCCGGCGCGGGGAGGCGGCGCATGAAAAGGCTGCTGGCGCTATTGCTGATTCTTTTCCCAAGGGTCGCCGCGGCCCGGGGCTGCGACATGCCCGGGCTGTATGGCCTTACCGCGCTTGAAGCCGCGGGCAAGGACGCGCCTTGCTGGGAGATAAGATGGGCCAGGGATTACGGCGGGGACTTGGACTCGATAGGCGAGGCGTATGGCCCGGATCCGTTCGTTCCCGTCGGCCTTCTGCGCGAGAACGCCATCACTCCGGAAAAGGCGGCCTATCTGGACAAATACTTCGTGGACCGCGACGCCGCCGGTAATGTGAAGAGGGGCTTTTTCACAAGCGACCGGTCCTTGCTGCGCGAGGCTGTCCGCCGCGCTCAGGAAGAGATGAGGGACCGCAAGGTCGAATATAAAATCAACCTTGCGAACATCGTTTCCTTGAAGTCGCCCTTGGCCCCCGAGAATACAAAGTTCCAGGCTTGGTCGAGTTATTTCAAGATATTCCAGAATAACTGCATGGCCCTTCCCTTCGAGAATTTGGTGCCCAAGGCGGAAAAGTTCGTCCGCATCTTCGATGTGATGCATCTAAGGGAGGGGATCTCGGAGCTGATAGGCCATGGCGCGGCTTTCCAAAAGGCGTTCGACGCGTATCCCGAGGCGTTGAGGCCGGTGGGGGTCGTGGGCTCGGCGCTGGTGAACGCGTTCGGGGAAATGGTGGGCGACATAGGCGTGGAAAGCGCGTTCGGCATGTCCGATACAAGCCTGCGCACGCCGCCCATCCGCGTGCGGGGCGGAAGCCCGATAAAGGTTTTGGGCATGGGCGTGAATTGGAGCGGGACCATGTGCCCGCTTGGCGACCCGTCCTCATGGGCCAAAAGGCCGCTTGCCTGCCTGCCGTGCTATGCGTTCGAGATAGCGTTCAACGCCGTGTCGCGCATAGGGTTCGTAATGTGGGACAGCCTGTCGCGCTATGCGCTGGGGGTCATGGTGGCGGGCTTTTTGATATGGAGCCTGTTCTTGTTCTTTGGCTCTGTCGTCCGCGACGGCGAGCCGTTCGGGTTCGTCAAGGGCTTTTTCCAGCAGATAGCGTGGGTGTGCGTCATAGCCGCCGCGCTGTCCGTGTCGATAAAGGACGAGGATAATTTCCTGAATTATACGCTGCGGCCGCTTGTGTCGCTTATGGATTCGTTCGGCGAGGCCATTACGATGGGCGTGGATGGACGGGCGTTCAAGTGCCGCTACGCGGGATTGAAGAATATAGACTCCAACAAGGTCCTGTTCGACGGCGAGGTCAAGCGGGGCATAGTCTGCTCCATAGAGCGCATGGCCGACTTCAACAACATGAACTTTACGATAGGCAGATACGCCGCCGCCCAGGGATGGCGCAGGTTCGTGAACTTCGATTGGGACTTCGGCTGGGCGGGGATTGCGGGATATGTCCTTCTGCTGGGGCTGATATTCCTTGCCGTGTATAAAAAAAGCCTGGTTGCGGCGGTGGTGCTGATATCGGTCGGGCTGGTGATGGCGCCCTTGGTCCTTGCGCCGGGGTTTTTGCTGGGCGTGCTGGTGATGTGCCTGTTCTTCTATATGAATCTGGCCGTTCCGTTTTATTTCATAGAGTCGGTGTTCGCGATGGCGCTTGTCCTGCTGCTCAGCCCGTTCTGGCTGGCCGGCTATCCGTTCAAGCGCTCGCAAAATATGCTTGGCAAGGCGCTTAGGACATTTCTTGGCGCGGTGTTCCAGATAATTTCGCTTGGCATAGGCTGCGCGGCGATAGCGCTTCTCGTCTCGATCTCGTCGGGCATGGACCTGGGTGCGTATATGAACGCCATGCAAAGCGGGGACAAGCAGGCCGTCGCCGTCCAGATAATCAGCATGCTTTCGTTCGATTCGAACGACCTGCTGCAAATGGTGTATGTGTGGATGTTGTGCTGGCACCTGATGTCGGGGCTGATGCGGCTGGTGCAGCAGGCGTTCCCGGCCGAAGGCTATTCCGGAATATTCGGCGGGTCCATGGCCCAAAGCTTCGTCTCCTGGGCAAGAAATTCGGTCAAGTATGCGGCAAGCGTCGGGCGGGATAGGATATTTTTGAAGAACAGCGCGAAAATCGCCGCGGCCAAGGCGTTGGAAAGGGAGGGTGTCTGAAATGGCGGGCGATGTCAGGCATAATTTCTATGGCGGGTTCCGTTTTCTGGCGGCGATTCTGTCGTCGACGCTTGTGTCGCTTTTGATAGGCGGAGCGGGGTTTTTCATAGTGTCGATAATAGCGGTCAAGTCGTCCAGCGGCGAATGGGGGCTTGACTCGACATTCGATTCGTGGATCCAGGATATGGGCGCGGTCCCCCTTGCCGACGGCAGGTATAGCGTGTTCGACCCCCAGGTGTGCAAGGCGTGCCCCATCCTGTCAAGCCTGTTCGACATGGTGAACATAGTGGCGATGAATGTCTATGTGATGATAGCCGATCTGGTGTGGATCCTCTTGACCGCGTCGTTCGCGCTGTGGCTGCTGCGCCAGACCTACGACGATATTACGAAAAACTCCGGCGGCGACCTGAAAGCCTATGGCGAAAAAGTGTTCAAAAAGATATTGACGCTGTTCGTGATAGGCGGCGCCATAGGGTTCATGGACGAGGCCAAACTGCGCTCCGTCGCCACGGAAATAGTGGAATTTACGGTCGTTCCCGTCGTCCAGGCGGGGGTCGGCATAGGCTCGCACATAGCGCTTTCCCACGACAAAGCCTCCGCCGCCAATGCCGCGTCCGGAGCGGGAGCCGCCGGAGGGAACCCCGCCGCCGCCAATGCCGCGCCCGGGACGGAAGCCGCATCGTCCCCCGGGGCGGGAGCCGCCGCGCCAGACGGAGCCGACGGCGCCCCCGGCGATGCGGGCCAGGCATTGCTGTCGTTCTGCGACCGCCTGTCGTTCGACGATGCCGCGGCGAAAGAAAGGGACAAGGACGGAAATTTGCAGGATGTCATAATCTCGTCCGATTTAAAGAAAGACCTGCTCTGCCTTGCCGCGACGATAAACAATGTGTTCTACGGAGGCATCTCGGCCGGGTGGAACATGGCCTCTTTCTCGTGGAAGAACGAAGGCGTGAGGGGAATATTGGATGTGGTGGGCGGCCTTGCCATAGTGGTGATTTTCTTCACGCTGTATATCTGGGTCCCGTTGATGATATTGGATATGATATTCACCCTCGGCCTGCTGGTCGCGTTCATCCCCCTTATGATAGCGGGCTATGGATACGAGGATACAAGAGGCTTTTCAAGCCAGGGGGTCGCCGCGGTGTTCGGCATTGCGTGGAGGATGATAGTGTATATGGTGTTTCTTGCGGTTCTGGTGCAGTCGTTCATGGCGATAGGCGACGCGTATTATCCCGCGCCCGTGGACGGGTTCACATACCTGTTTCCGGATTTTCTTATGCATGGAAGCTCCAAGTATCCGAACGCCTCCGCCATAGCGGCAAGATGGCGCGAATGCTATGCCATGGGCGGGACGAAAGACGCGCTTGCCGCGTGCATGGCGCGGATAGGTGTGGACTTCGACATGCCCTCGCTCGAAAACGCCGCGGCAAGCTTTATGCCGGTGTTTTCTTTGGGGATAGTCTCGCTGATGCTGATGGGCATGCGCCAGACCTACGCCGATATTCTGGGGGGGTATATGTTCCAGATAGGCGATACGGTGAAAGGCTTCCTCATAGGGTCGTTCAAATATGTGTGGAGCGGGGCGCGCGAATACGCCGGAGCGCTCAAACGCTCGCCGATAGAGGCGGGC
>JAIRTB010000006.1 GCA_031255155.1 Rickettsiales bacterium | reverse complement strand
CAAAGCATCGACGGCGGACGAAAAATCCCGCCCCCGCGCAAGGGAATCCTTTATCGACGCGGCAAGCGCCAGGACGGCCAACGCTTTGCCCGCCCGCGCGGGAGAGCCCTCCTCGACGGCGGAAACCCTGTCCGAAAGGGCGGACATATCCTTTGAATGGGCGGAAACGGCTTCGGCGAGCGCGACATGCCTGTCATCCAGCATATCCATACGGCGGTCCATGTCCGACTTCAACAGCCCGACAGCCGCCGAAACATACTTGCCAACCATGTCGTCCCGGCACGCGGACGCCTCCCTTACGCGGCGCAGCTCTAAATACAGCCACCCCACGGCGCACGCGGACGCAGTGAACAAAAAAGTCATCGCGAAAACCGCCAGGCGCGAAATTCCCCCCGATCCGTCGGAATTTTTTCGCTGCGGCGGCATAGATCCAATCATTGCCATATAACCGGCCTCCCGTTCATTTCATATATACTTTATACCAACCGCAACGGAAAGGCAACACATTTCCTATCGCCATCCGCGCCCGCCACATTGCCATCCCCGAACCAGCGCTTGAACGCGCGCCATTGACATTTACGGGCTTTCGGGTTATATTATTGATTGCAGAGGCTTCCGGCCCCCCGCGTTCTGGACGCGGTGAGGGTTTAACGGGAGCTTCTCGCACTATATGGTTGTAATAGAACTTGCCGGACTTGGTTTTGCGCACGGAAAAACGCACAAGCTTTTCCGCTCCGTCGATTTTAAGCGGCGCCGCGAAGTAGTGCCACATGGCGGTATCGGGATGCGTGCCATCGTCCTCGGCTTGTCCGGTTTTGACTCCGTTTTCAAGCAGCCAGTCCAGTTTTTTAGTGGCGGCGAGCTTCTCGAAATACGGCGAGCCTTTGGCTTTTTTTGGTGATGCAACCTGTATTTCGTATCCGGTATCGGAGTTTAGATAGGTTTTGCCTCGAAACTTAGAAAACAGCACGAGGAATTTTGCTTTCCGGGCGGGAGCATTTTCCCTGAATTCCGCCAAATCGGCGGTGGAAACCTCGGGCGCCACATTGCCATCCCCGAACCACCGCTTGAAATTCGGGGTATTGACATCCACGGGCGGATCGCCTATACTTTGAAACAAGACGCCGTTTTCGGCCCCCGCCTTTTTCGCGGGAGAGGCCGGAGGCGGTTCTTTCTATTATTGATTATAATTTCTTTCCATTGAAAATCGCCCAAGGGGTTGCAAAAAAATCCCGGGCGCTATACAATTTACCCAGCATGAAAAAGCAATTCAAGAAAGCCATGCGGACCATATACCGCTCTATCATGAAATCCCTGCGCTCGCGCGAGGGCCGCAGCCCCGAATACATGGCGCGGACTTTCGCGGTCGGATTCTCGTCCGGCGCCTTCGTCCTATACGGGCAGAGCGCCATTTGCGTGGCCCTATGGTTCGCAATGGCCAAGCTGATGAAAAAAAACTTCAACCTGGTCCTGGCGTGCCTGCTTACCTTGATAAGCAACCCCTTAACCACCCCGTTCATATTCTATGCCTTTTACCTGACCGGGCAGCGCATGCTTGGCGCGAGCGCGATCGAGTTCTCTACATTCCTATCCTCGTCCGGGCTAGCCATGCTGGACGACCTGTCTTTGGCGACTTTGTGGCATACTATAAAAATGCTCGCCAAGGGCGTGGGCAAGCCCATATTGGTCGGCAGCCTGCCCTGGCACGCGATAATGGCCGTCGTCGGATACGCCATGGGGTGGAGAATCGCCATAGCCGCCCGCCGCCGCAGGATAGCCAAGCGCAAAAAATCGCTCGCCATAAAAAACCGATTGCGCGCCCGCGCGAAAGGTGATATAAATCCGCCATGAGGGACACCCTTTCCATTGTAGTATCCGCCTATAACGAGCAGGACAACATCCGCGAGCTTTACGACGGGATAGTCCTTGCCCTGGACGGGCTGGACCTTAAAAAGCGGGAGATCATATTCGTGGACGACGGATCGACGGACAAGACCGCCCTTTTCGTCCGCTCCCTGCAAAAGCGCGACAAATCCGTCAAGCTTGTGCGGATGGCTTTGAACTCGGGGCACAACACCGCCATATTCGCGGGGCTGGCCCACGCAAAGTCGGACGCCGCCGTCATCATGGACGCGGACATGCAGCACCCTCCACCGCTGATCGCAAAAATGGCCAGGCTTTGGCAAAAGGGAAAGAACATCGTCCGCACGCGGCGCACGGACAACGCGGATTCGTCCCGGCTCTACAAATTCATGTCGGGGATATTCTATCGCCTGCTGAACTTGGCAAGCGATGTAAAGATCGAGAAGAACGCCCCGGACTTCATGCTGCTGGACAGGCGGCATATCGACCGAATACTGAAATTCGACGAGAGGGATTTCCTATTCCGCGGCCTTTTGGCCATGAGCGCGCGGCTCGACGGCCCGGATAGCGCGTGCATAGCATTCAAGGCTCCGTCGAGGCGCCACGGCAAGACAAGCTATAACTTCTCGAAGTCGATGCGCCTTGCGTGGAACGGGATCCTGCAATTCTCGACCAAGCCGCTTTACCTCGCGCTGTGGCTCGCCCTCATATTCGGCGCGCTGGCTTTCGGGCTGGGCATGTGGGTCATAATCGAAAAATACATGCTCGACCACCCGGCGCCGGGATACGCAACCATCGTATGCGCCATAGCTTTCGCAAGCGCGGCGAACATGTTCATACTCGCCATAATCGGCGCGTATGTCGGCAAGATACACATCGAATCGAAAAAGAGGCCGCTGTTCCTTGCGGAATACACCGATGCGCAATGAAATACTCGTCAACGCGGACGACCTTGGCGCACGCCGGGAAACCAACGACGCCATTTTCCGCGCCGCCATGCACGGCGGGCTTTCCAGCGCAAGCGTCATGGCCAACATGGACTTCGCCGAAGAGGCCATCGCCGAGGCGACGCGCCTGCCGGAACTTGCCCTGGGCGTCCACCTGAACCTGACGGACGGACGGCCTTTGTCGAACGGAGCGCGCCTGCTGACCGGCAAGGACGGCGCGTTCAACCGCGGATTCCTGTCCCTATGGCTGCTATCCCTTTGCAAGCGGAGGGCGCTTTGCGAGCAGGCCGAGCGGGAGTTCCGCGCCCAGATCGAATTTATGGAATCGCACGGGGTCCGCGTTTCCCACATAGACTCGCACCGGCACATACACCACATTCCGGCCCTGTTCGCCACAGTGGAAAAACTTGCCCTGTCATACAAAATACCCCGCGTGCGCGTGGTCAACGAATCGCTTGGGCACACATTGGCGGCCACGGGGAATTTCCTTTCCTGCCTGAGGAGGGGAGGACTTGCCAAATGGGCGGCGCTTGGCCTTTGCAACCTTATCAGCGGGGCGAAAAGCCGGACCTATTTCTATTCCATACTCCACACCATGCGCATTTGGGGACGGAACGCCCGCATCATCCGCGTGCCGCGCGGGTTCGCCGCCGTCGAGGTGAACCTGCATCCCTCGACGGACGGCGCGGACCGTCTGCGCGAGCTTGGCTCCGCCATGCAAAAAAATTGGAAAAACCGGGTGTCGTTCGAGCGGCCTCGGAATTAGAATTCTTGGGAAAAACCGGATATCGTCCGGGCGGGCCTTGGGCCTTTGGCCTATGGGCTTGGGAAAAATCGGGTATCGTTCAAACAACCTCGAACTTAGGGCTTTTTGAAAAACCGGGCGGCGTCCGGGCGGGCCTTGGGCCTTTGGCCTAGGGCTTATAGCGCATGCCGAACGCGCCCATCATGCCGCGGCGGCTGTTATAGTGCGGCTGCATATATCCGAATGTTCCGACAACCTCCCATGTATTGTTCTGGGCGGCGACGCCGAACAACTTCGCCTGGGCGCTCCACATATCGGTGTTCCCGGAGGAGGCGTTCGCGTTCCTTTCGCACTGCAACGCGGTCGAGCATGTGGAAAGGGCGAAGTTTTCGCCTATGCCCGACGCGCCCTCGACCCTGGCTATGCCCATGATGCTGTTTATAGAGCTTTGGTTGGCATAGGTGAACTTGTAATATCCGGCGGAGGTAAAGTCGACGGACAGCACCGGATCGTCCGCGTTGACATCGACGGTCAGGAACGCCGTCCCCACAAGATCCTTTTTATACATCGAATCGGCATGCCCGCGGAACGGGTCCGAGCCTATCGCCACGCCCATCGCGACGCCTTCGAAATTGGTGCCCGCGGCGGTTATCGCGTTATGTCCCATCACATTCGCAAGGTCATAGGCGACGAACGGCTTGACATCGCTATACAGGCGTACTATCGAACCGCCCAGCCTGCCCCCGGAAAAACTCGTGTCTTCCAGCCAATAGCCGAAATCGGCATAGGAAAGCCTGCCGGCGCCGACATAGCCTCCGACGAACACGACATGCGCCTTGTAATAATCGGCTCGGCCATATTTATGCCATTCGGGATCATAGGGTTGAAGCTTGCCGCCGCCGTTACGCAAAAACGCGACCTGGGCTCCGGACGTGGCAAGTTAGAAATCGTTCCCTGTCAATGTATAGCGCGGGGAATCCGTCTTTGTCTTCAACCAATCCAATGTAACGCCCAACGGCTGGATCCCGGCCGGAGAAGGCGAAAGGCCCTCGGCTGGGTTGTCTATAAACAAAGCGGAGCGGTTGGACGATCCCGAGCAGGCGGCCAACAGCAAAAGGGCGAAAACAGCTTGTTTCATGATACGGACTTTCCTTTCTTTGCCGGAACGGGCATCGGCTTTATCGGTGTCTGTTCCATTATAGACAAATAGATTTCGTTTGTCAAGCGATAAATATCCGCGATATTCCGGCGGGCGGATATCAACGGGCAATCTTGCCGCGCGACATTTTTCGCTGGGAAACACGGGAAAATTTCCGCCGCCCAGGCCGCCGACGCGCAGGCCGCCGCCGCGCGCCAGCCTTTGGCCGCAGGATTTTTACGGAGTTTTCGATTTATTACCGGAGATTCTAAAACCATCTACCATAACCCGCAGGACTTTACCTCAAAAGCTATCCCGGCTAGTCGGCGCGCGGCTTGGCCGGCTCTATATTGCGAAGGGTGCCCCGCAGGACGCCGCCCTTTTCCACCACCAGGTTGGCATAGCTTATCTTGCCCCGGACCTCGCCCGTGGAATAGACATACAAAGTGCCCCGGACCACCAGATTGCCGTCGAACAGCCCGCTTATGTGCGCGTCCTCGACCTCGGCGTTGCCGCTGAAACTGCCCTCGTAGACCACATCCAGGTATTTCGAGCCCGCGACATTCGCCTCCAACGCCCCTTCGACGACCAAGCTTTCGCACACATCTATGGCGCCGTTCAGCTTTATATTCTTGCCCACGATCAGCTGGCGCCCGTCCGCCTTTGGGATGACCGTATGCGACTTGACCGAAGCGAATATCGGCTTGGACTTGGTCAAGTTATTTAGGATTTCCTGTTTATCCTTGGCTTCCATAACGAAAACTCCCTTGCGCGGATCACACCCGCCCGTTGGAAATTATATAGGCGGCGCGGCGGCGTGTCAACATGAAAAAGGCCGCCGATTTGCGCTATCGCGCTCTTGCCGGTTTTTGCCTCCGCCCCTGCCTTTGCCTTTATCTTTACCTTTGCTTCGCGGGCGACCGACTGTCCGGCCGACCTTGGAAAGCCCATAGACCGACGGCCATGACCGCACGGGCGGGGCGAGCTGGCCGCATTGTCCGCGGATGAGGCCTAGCGCTTGGCTCCGACGACTATCTTTATCTTTGTCTTGGGCGTGGCGGGCAACGCGGGACGCACCGGGCCGGCAAGCTCTTTGGACACGACAATGCGGGGATTGCCCACGGCGACCCGCTCCGGCTTTTTCATAGCGGGGACAAGCGGCTTTTTCGCAACCGAGGGCGCGGGCAAAGACGGCTTGCCCGCCGGGGCGGACTTGGGCGCGGCGGCGGCTTTCTTGGCCGCGGGCTTTTTCGCGGGAGCCTTTTTGGCGGGAGCCTTTTTCGGAGCGGGTTTTTTCACCGCGACCGGCTTGTTCGCGACCTTGGCAACCGGCTTGCCGGCAACGGGTTTTGCAATGGACGGCTTGGCGGGCGAAGATTTGCCCGACACGGCGGGTTTTTTCGCGGACGCCTTTTTCGGAGCGGGTTTTTTCGCGACAGGCTTGCTCGCAACCTTGGCGACCGGCTTGCTCGCCGGGGCGGGCTTCTTTGCGGCGACAGGCTTGCTTGCAACCGATTTCTTGGCGGCGGGCTTGGCCGGCGAAGGCTTGCTTGCGGCGGGTTTTTTCGCGACCGGCTTGCTCGCAACCTTGGCAACCGGCTTGCTTGCGGCGGGACGCAGGGGCGCGACGGCGGAGAAAGCCGCCTTTTTCAACACGGCGTTTATAGCGGGCAGGTCGGCCTTTTTCACAACTATCGGCATATGGGTAAGGTTATAAAGCTTGACCGCCTCGTCCCAGATGGCAAGGTCCGCGCCCTCGGGACAGCCGCGGTTCAGCCATATATAATACGCCGCGGTTTGGATATGTTCCTGTTTAGATGACATCTTTTTCTCTCCTTATGTGAAAAACACGAGCATTATTCTATCATTTCAATCGCATATTGCAAGGATTTTTTTAATGGAAAAAATTCCCCCTTGGCGCACGGGCGGATTATACCGGCCTTGGAAATATCACGCCCTTCTTTGTCTACACGCAAGGCAACCCTATCGAAAACATTCTCAGCGCCCGCCCAAATATTTTCCTTGAAAACCCGGCGGCGGGGGAATAGCATGCCTTTGCAAAGGAAACGGCATGAGCACCCTTAGACTATTCAACACCCTATCGCGCAAAATCGAGGCATTCCGCCCCAACCAGCCGGGCTTCGCCGGAATGTACTCGTGCGGGCCGACGGTCTATCACTTCGCGCACATAGGCAACATGCGCACCTATATCAGCGCCGACATATTGAAGCGGACCCTGGCCGCGAACGGCTTTGAAGTAAAGCACATAATGAACATAACCGATGTCGGCCACCTGACCAGCGACGAGGACACCGGCGAGGACAAAATGGAAAAAGGCAGCGCGCGCGAGGGCAAGTCCGTATGGGACATCGCCGCCTATTACACCGACGCCTTCATACGCGATTCCCTCGCCCTGAACATCCTGCCCCCGTCGGAATACACCAAGGCTTCGGACTTTATCGCGGAGCAGACCGACCTTGTCAAAAAACTGGAATCCCTTGGATACGCCTATGCCATAGAGGGGGACGGGATATATTACGACACCTCGAAATTCCCCTCATACGGCGCCCTTGGCGGACAGGACATAGCCAGCCTGCGCGGCGGCGCGCGAATCGGGGACAACCCGTTCAAGCGCAACCCGGCGGACTTCGCCCTTTGGAAATTCTCGCCGCGCGGGGCCAGGCGCCAGATGGAGTGGGACAGCCCCTGGGGCGCGGGATTCCCCGGGTGGCACATAGAATGCTCGGCCATGGCGATAGCCAAGCTTGGCGAGCATCTGGACATCCACACCGGCGGCGTCGACCACATCAAGGTGCACCACACGAACGAGATCGCCCAGAGCGAGCCCGTCCTCGGGCACAAGTGGTGCAACTATTGGGTCCACATGGAGCACATGAACGAAAACGGCGGCAAGATGAGCAAGTCGGGCGAGAGCTTTCTGACCCTGACCGGCATATTAGAGCGGGGCTTCGACG
>JAIRTB010000074.1 GCA_031255155.1 Rickettsiales bacterium | reverse complement strand
GCGTTCATTCTGCGGTTCGAGGCGGCGCGCCCGCCCGATGCCGCGCGGGCGGGGGACAGATCCCCTCCGTCCGGCCCGTCCGATTGAGAGCCCGCGCGCCTGCGCGCGCCATTGGCGGCGGCGCCTGCGTCGCCCGCCCTGCGGGAAACAGAGGCGCGGCTTGGCTTTTTTGCGGACGAGGCGGCGTTGGACGATGGCGAAGCTTCGTTCGCAGCGGCGCGAGTCTTGCGGGTGCCCGCGGCGCGGGTGGAATCGGCCGGAGCGGCGGCGGCTTTGTCGGAAGCGGGCCGCGCGGTCCGCGAACGGCTCTGCTCGGCGACAGGAGCCCGCGCCCGGCGAGGGACAGGATCCTCGTCCCTGTTTTGGGCCACCAATCCCCCTGCGGCAACGAAAATCGACAAAACGCCCATAACCGCAAGTGCTAGAAACTTTTTCATATCCTTATCCTCTTGGCGGGAATTATATCCGATGCGGGCCGGGCTGTCAATATCTATAAACCTAAAACCGATGCAAAAGGCGCGCGCTATGTCCTCCAAGCGTTTTCTATGTATTCCAGCCTGTATTCCCCGTCCAGCAAAGCCGCGTCGAACCGACAGTCGAACCCGCGGTATTCCTTATGCCGGGCAAGGAAAGCCTCGGCGTTCCTGTAAATCCTTTCCTGCTGGGCGGGGGCGACGCATTGCGCGGCAAGGTCCAAATTGCGGCGCTTTTTGACCTCGACAAAGACGATCAATCGGCCTTTTTTCGCTATGATGTCGATTTCGCCCGCGCCCGAGCCGCGGATTCCCGGGCACCTTGACCCGATTATTTCGCAGCCGGCCGCGGCAAGCCTTTCGCGCACGATTCTTTCGGCGGCAAGGCCCGATCGGTATCCGCTTGTTTTTTCGCTTTGCGATGTCCGTGATAGACGTGTTCTAAGTTTTTGCCATAGATTTGCGAACCGGCCGCCCATTTACCCTATTCCGCGAACGATGCGGGCGTGTCCGTTGCAGAGGCAAGATTCGCGCCGTCAGCCGTCGGAGGAGCCGTTGACAAGGCCGCCGCCGAAGCATCCGCCGAAGAGGCGGGATTCGCTCCACCCGCCGCGGCAAAGGACGCCGCGGTTTTTGCGGCGGGCTTTTTCAAAGTCGCCACCATAGCTTCGCGAATCGGGCGCCCGTCCAAGGTATAGCCCGACTGGAACTCTTCCACTATCTCGTTTTCCGGACCAGGGCCCTCGATTTGCGCTATGACCTTGTGCAATGCGGGGTTCATCGGCTTGCCCACGGTTTCTATTCTTTCTATGCCGTTTTCGGACAAAGCCGCGTCGAAAGCGGCGCGCACGCGGGCCAGTCCCTCTTTCGTCTCGGCGCCGACCTCGGGCTTGATCGCCCCTATCGCAAGGGCAAGGGCGTCCATGGCGGGCAAAAGGGATTTTACGATCGCCGTCTTGTTGTATTCCGCGCGCGACTTGGCGTCGATTTCAAGGCGCCTTTTAGTATTCTCGGCCTCGGCCAAAAGGCGCAGGTATTTGTCTTTCCAATCGTCCAATGCTTCGTTCAGGCGGTTTATCTCGTCGTTTTCGACGGCGCATTGGCCTTGGCATTCCTGGTGCTTCTTGCTCATTTGTGTCCCCGCATAATAGATAGTGTCTAAATTCTTGCTTTTCAAGCGGAAAAATATATAATTGCGAAAAAAGGGAAATTATAAGGAAGGTTATGGCGGAAATTCTCGACGGGCGCGCGCTTGCCTCGGAAATGACGAAAGTCCTTGCCGCCGAGGTGTCCGGGCTTCGCGCGAAGGCGTGCCTGAAAGTCATCCTCGTCGGGAACGATCCGGCTTCTCTTTTATACGATAATATGAAGGTGAGGAAGGCGCGCGAGCTTGGCATAGATTCGGATCTTGTCCGCCTGCCCGGCGACGCGTCCGAGGAAGAGCTTGTCGATATTGTCGGCGGCTTCAACAAAGACCCCTGCGTGCACGGCATACTCGTCCAGATGCCTTTGCCTGGGCATATAGACGAGGGGGTTGTCTGCGGGGCGGTGGCTCCGTGGAAAGATGTGGACGGCTTCCACCCGTTGAACAAAGGCCTCGTGTCCATGGGCGACGAAAGCATGATGGCCCCGTGCACGCCTTTGGGCATAATACGCCTGCTGGAACATTACGGCATAGCTTTCAAGGGGGCGCGCGCGGTCGTGATAGGAAGCTCGAATATCGTGGGCAAGCCGATGTCGCACCTTTTAACCAACCGCGGCGCGACCGTCACGCTTTGCAACGATAATACCCGCGGCCTGGGCTCCGTCTCGCGCGAGGCGGATATAATAGTAAGCGCGGCGGGGAAAGAGGGCCTTGTCTCCGCGTCGATGATACGGGACGGCGCGGTCGTCGTCGATGTGGCGATGGTGCACCGCAAAAGCGACGGCCGCCTGTGCGGGGATGTCGATTTCGAGGAGGCCTTCCGCAAGGCGTCGTTCATCACCCCCGTCCCGGGGGGAGTCGGCCCCATGACCATAATCACCCTAATGTCCAATGTCATAAAAGCTTATAGGTTGCAAAATGGCGAATAGGATGCCGCGTTTCGGCCAAGCCCGCCCGGGCCGCTCCGGTTGTCGGCCCGTCCCTCTGATCGCGATAAGGGTCGCATAGCCATGGCCAAGAGGATAAAGTTCAGGTACAGGCTTGCCAAAGGGGCGAAAGCATACCGGTGCGGCCCGGGGATTCGCCGCGTCCGTCCCGAATACAGGGCTCCCGCGGCGTTTTCGTCGTTTTCGCCGCTGTGGAGGGCCGTTTGGCATTGCGCGCTGATCGCCTTTATATGGGGTGCGGCGATAGGCGCGTGCTGGCTTATCTACCTTGCGTTCGACCTGCCCGACATAGACGCGGTATTGGCGCGAAAACGCCAGCCCTCGATCGCGATATTGGACCGGAGCGGCCTTAAAATCTCGACCGTGAACGACCTGTACGGGACGCCCGCGTCGATAGAGACCCTGCCCCCGCATGTGTGGCAGGCCGTCGTCGCCGTCGAGGACAAACGCTTTTTCAAGCACTTCGGC
>JAIRTB010000029.1 GCA_031255155.1 Rickettsiales bacterium | reverse complement strand
CATGTCGACGACCCGGCCGGCGGAGCTTGACGCGTGGCGCAGGACCAAGCTTTCGCCGCCGGGAATCAGAAAGCCTATATGCGAATAGACCAGGTCGGTGCCTATCTTTTCCTCCAAGCCTTCATCCGCCTGGACGAACGCGGCAAGCAGCGGGACGGTAATCGAGGCTATCAGCTTTTCACGATAGGCGGACAGGTCCATCTTGACTATATAAAAGCTATCCACCCGGGCGGGCGCGGCCTGAACGATAAGGCGGTGGGTCCTTAAAAACCAATTCCGCCTGTCTATGACGGTATTCCTATACGCGAACGGAACGCCCAGGTCGCGCGTGATGTCGCGGACTATATCCGCATTGTTCGCAAGCCAATCGGCAGAGAGGAAATGATTCCTGCTTGCAAAGCCGACACGCCCGCCCTTATACCTTATCGAGCTCAATTCGCGCCCAAGCTCCAACGCCAGCACAGTCTCTATGAAAGTCAGGCAATCGAACGCGTCGAAGCGAACCAAAGGATCCGCGTCGCGGCCCGATCCCTCGCCAAGCGGGTCCAGCAGATACCGCGCGCCCAAAAACCGCGCGCTGGACGCGGATATATCCGCCACGGCCCGGCCGGGAAACGCCGCCAAAACCATCAGCAGGAACGCCGCGGGGGCCCTCATTCCATCTCCATCACCAAAGGGGCGTGGTCGCTTGACCGCGGGCGCAGGCGGGGAGCCTTGTCCACCCAGATCCTTGACGGCCGCGCCATTTCGCCCACCAAAAAATAATCCAGCACAAAGCCTTTATCCTTATACGCGCCCGCACCCCTATAATCGAAATAGGTATACGCCACGGCGCCGGGGTTCAGCATCTCCCACGCGTCGCGAAAGCCGCACGCAAGCGACTCTTCGAACAGCTCGCGCACGCGGGGCTGCATCACCGACGAATCGCGGAACGCGGCCGGGTCATACACAAAATCGTCGCGGCGGACGACATTGAAATCGCCGCCGACTATCACCTTTTCGGGACGGCGGGCAAGGACGGACAGATGATCGTTCAGCCTTTTCATCCACTCCAACTTATAATCATATTTCCCAGAGCCGACAGGATCCCCGTTCGGGGCATAGACGCACGCAACCCTTGTTCCGCCATCGACAACGGCCTCGATATACCTGGCCTGCGGATCATCGGACGACGGCAGGCCGACCGACACATCCTCTATCGACCCGCGCGCAAGAATCGCGACCCCGTTATACGATTTCTGGCCCGCGACGGCGCACGAATACCCCTCGTCCTCGAACAGCATCGACGGAAAAGCGGCGGATTCGCACTTTATCTCTTGCAGCAACACCACATCCGGCCCGGCCGCGCGCAGCCATTCCACCAAATTTTCCAGGTGGGCGCGCACGGAATTTATATTGAACGAAGCTATTACCATTATTTTTTACAGCGCTTTGGCGGATATTATAGCACACCAAACCCTTGGCGGCAAACAAAATCATATCACGCAAAACTCTCAACATAAAAACGCCGGGCGGGAAACGCTTGGCGGAAAAAGCTTGGGACGGCAAACAAAATTTTCCTATTTACAATAGGGCTTTTGAAAGTAGAATCGTTTTGAGGACACGCCTATGACAACAATGCCTATGCCCGAAACCGAAACTAAAACCAAAATCGAAACCGAGCACAATCACGAACACGACCAAAGCCGGAAAAACGAATCCGCGGTCATGGCCGGATTCTGCCTGACCGCGGGATTCATGGCGGCGGAGTTCGTCGGCGGATACCTAAGCGGATCCCTTGCCCTTATGGCGGACGCCGCGCACATGCTTGTCGACTCGGGCGCCCTGCTTTTGTCCCTTGCCGGATTCTATTTCGGGCGCAAACCCGCGACCTTAGAATATTCTTTCGGATACATGCGCTTCGAGATTCTGGCCAGCCTTGCGAACTCGGTCCTGTTATTCTGCCTTGCCGCGGGGATCATATACCACGCCGCGGGCCGCCTGTTCCACCCGCACGAGGTCGACGCCCTGCCCATGCTTGGCATAGCGGCGGGCGGCCTGCTGGTCAACATCGCCGTCGCGTTCATTCTCCACCGCGGAGAAAAGAACAACCTGAACATAAAAGGCGCGCTATACCATGTAATCGGCGACATGATGGGCAGCGCCGCGGCCATAGCCGCAGGCATCATCATATACTACACCGGATGGACCCCCGCGGATTCGATACTTTCGATACTGGTCGGCGGCCTGCTGGTCCGCTCGGCGGCGAACCTGTTCAAGGGAAGCACGCGCATCCTCATGGCGGGAAGCCCAAGCGACCTGAATGTCGAAAAGGCCCGCCTGAAACTCATGCAAATACCGGGGGTCGACTATATCGAGCATATCCACATATGGCAGATCACCAGCGGCAAGACTTTGGCCGCCCTAGACATCCAGGTCAAGGCCGGCGCCGACATCTATCAAACCTCGGCCGCGGTAAAGGACGAGCTTAAAAAATCCTTCGGGATTTTCCATTCCACCATCGGAATAGAATCCGGACAATGCGAGTTGTAATTCCTTTTATTCCGTGCTATAATGGCTAAAAAGGAGACTTGCATGCCCCTATTGAACCTGAAATTCAAAAAGCAATACAGCGTGGCGGTTTTCTGCGGCGCCCAGAACGGAAGGTCGCCCGCATACAAGAAAGCGGCGGAGGAGCTTGGCGCCCTTATCGCCAAGAACAAGTGGCGCCTTGTCTACGGCGCGGGCGGCGTAGGACTCATGGGCTCGGTCGCGCGCGCGGCCCTGCGCCTGAACGGCCCGATATACGCCGTAACGGAAAAGGTCGTCGCGACATGGGAAAAGCCTTTGGACGCAACGCGCTATCGCACGGCGCCGACCCTTGAAAAGAGAAAACTGGAATTTACCGAGCACGCCGACGCTTTCATATGCCTGCCCGGAGGGGCGGGGACCATCGACGAATTCATGAACATCCTTACGAAAAAATACATCGCGCAAAGGCACTCTTGGAATGTAAAAAAGCCCGAATATTTCGAAAACAGGCCCATCGTCCTTATCAACACAAACGGATTTTGGGCGCCCACCGTAGCGATGCTTAAAAAATCCATCGCCGAGGGATTCATGGCCGAATCCGACCTGGAACTATTCAAAGTGGCCAAGAACGCGAAAGAGGCCGTGGACTATATAAACACGGCCCGGAAAGCGGAGCGCGGACAGGCCTGACCCGCCGCCACCCGCCGGAATCAAAATGCATAGGCGGCGCAGAGGGCTATTCTTTCATCCTATATTTTCATACTCGGGAAAGACGGCGGCCAAGCGATTATCCACACACGCGGAAAACTATCGGCGAGGTATAGAGGTAGCATTGCGGGCGGCATCGGAATGGCGCAAGCCAAGCGTCGAGACAGCGTCGGCCGGGCGGCATCGGCGGGACGGCAGAGTTGGAGCAGCATTGCGGGCGGCATCGGAATGGCGCAAGCCAAGCGTCGAGACGACGGCGGCCAAGCGATTATCCACACACGCGGAAAACTATCGGCGAGGCATAGAGGTGGAATTGCGGGCGGCATCGGGACGGCAGAGAGGCAAAGCTGAGGAGGAGGAGCGATATCGACGAAGCGACGAAGCTACGGAGCGGCGGCATATCATGCATGTTATATCTACGGCGCACTATACCGCGTTCGCCCTGAACCGCAACGCGGCATACAAACGCCATTGAAAAAACAAAGCCTGGCCCGGCGGCGCGGGCTTTATTTCGCGGCCGCGGGCGAGACCACCATTTGCATCTGATAGCCCTCCATGACGGGCTCGCGCTCTATTTTCACCCTGTCGCCAAGGTCGGCCTTTATGCGGGAAAGCAAGGCCTCGCCAGCGGAGCGGTTCCCCATTTCCCGGCCGCGAAACCGGCATGTGAATTTGACCTTGTTCCCCTCGTCGACGAATTTCCTTGCGGACTTCATCTTGGTTTCAAGATCGTGCGCGTCGATGTTGGGGCGGACTTTGAGCTCTTTGGTTTCCTGAACCTTTTGGTTTTTACGCTGGTGGGCAAGACGCTTGCTCTCCTCGTATTTGAACTTGCCATAATCGGCTATCTTGCAGATCGGCGGGACGGCCGAGGGCGAGATTTCTATCAAGTCCAAGCCGTCGGCCCTGGCCCTTGCCATAGCCTCGGGCACGGACATTATCCCAAGGTTTCCCCCGTCCGGGCCGATCACGCGGACCTCGCGCGCGCGGATGCGGGAGTTTATATTCAAAGCGGTATTTGCCAAAGGGGCTCCTTTCATATTTGTTGGAGGTCGATAGCGGAATCGAACCACTATAAAAGGATTTGCAGTCCTCTGCATAACCACTCTGCCAATCGACCTTTTACACGAAATTATACCGTTGGACTCCGCGGGAATCAAGCGTTATTTGTTTTCGGGAATAGCCGCGGGCTTTTTCGACATTTCGACTTTTTCCCGGACCGCTTCAATTTTTGGAGTTTTCCATGAATCGCGCAAGCCCCAATTCCAGGCTTTTTACCACTGCATACTCTACCTACGCTTATCCGCAAACGCGGGGGATCGCAAAAATCAAGCGCGTCTTGACAATCCGAACCCCATGCGTTAGGCTTGCTCCACCACGAATTGCCACGAAAGACAAAAATGTTGCCCGCAAAAGAAAAAATCAAAGGATTGAAATACGAAATCTCTTTCCACGCCGACGCCAAGGAATACTCCGGCCGCCTGAACTCGCTCCTCGCCGAGTTCCAGCAATCCCACAAGGAAAAAGGCTTCCGCCCCGGGCATGTGCCCCTGAGCGTGATAAAAAGCAAGCACGGCGCCAGGATCGCCGAACAGGCCGCCGCCCGAATCGCCAGCGACGCCATAGACGAATACTTTACGGCCAACGGCATATCCCCCGCGTCGTCGCCCGAAATATCCATTACCGGGCTATCCGAGGAAAGCGGCGTCAATTTCGATGTCAAATTCGAAATACTGCCCAAAATAAAGCCCGTGGACATCGAAAAAATATCCATCGAAAGGCCGTTCGCGAAACCTTCGGACAAGGAAACCGGCGAGGCCATCAAAAACATCGCGGCGTCGCGGCACACAAGCTTTGAAACCGACAGGGCCGCGAAAAAGGGCGACATCGCCGTCATCGACTTCACCGGCTCTGTCGACGGGCGCGAATTCAACGGCGGAACCGGACGCGACTATCCTTTGGAACTCGGCTCGGGCGCTTTCGTTCCGGGATTCGAGGACCAGATAATCGGGGCGAAAAAGGGCGACGCCGTCGAAGCGGACATAACCTTTCCCAAAGATTACGGCGTCCAGCGGCTTGCAGGGAAAAAGGCTTCGTTCAAAGTGCTTGTCAAATCCGTGCGCGAAAAGACGATTCCCGCGGTCGACGACAAGTTCGCAAAGGACCTTGGCCGCGAAAACCTGGCCGACCTGAGGGAGTATGTTTCAAGCCTGCTTGTCCGCAGATATGACAAAATGTCTGACGAAATCGCCCGGCAGCGCGTGCTTAAACTCCTTGCAAAGGAAAAAACCGCCCTGCCGGAAAGCCTTGTCGAACGCGAAATCGAATTCATGATGCGCTCTTCGCGCCCCGGCTCGGCCCGCCTCGATCCCGCCGCCGGCGCGGACGCCAAGGCAGAGGAGAAAGAGCGGAAAGCCCTGCGCCCGGAGGCCGAAATCCGCGTCCGGCTGGGCCTTGTCATCGCGGACATAGGGCGCAGAAACAACATCGAGGCCTCTCAATCGGACATAGACCGCGTAATCGCGGACGAGGCCATGCGCCATCCCGGGGCCGAGCAAAAGACTATCGACCAGCTGCGGCAAAACCGCGACGCTTTGAGGGCGATCGCGGCGGAAATATTCGAAAAAAAGACCATGGACCTGATCCTGTCCAAGGTCAAAACCAAAGCGCGCGAGGTTTCGCCCGACGCGCTTGAAAAAACGGCAAAGGAGGAAAAATGAAGAAAATCCTGATCTCCGCGGCGGTTGCGGCAATGGCCGCGGCGTCCATATTCGCAATGCGCGCGCCATCCGGGACCGTCCCGCGCAAGGCCGCGCTCGGGGACATAGCCATCATCGACTTCACCGGCTTTATAGACGGCGAGGAGTTTGAAGGGGGCAAAGGCTCGGGGTATCAGCTGGGCCTTGGGTCCGGCTCGTTCATACCGGGATTCGAGGACCAGATAATCGGGCACGAGGAGGGAGACGAATTCGATGTCAAAGTGATATTTCCCAAAGACTATCACTTTGCGCCTTTGGCCGGCAAGCCAGCCGTATTCCGCGTAGTGCTGCACCAGATAACAAGCTAGGGCTTGTTCCCGGGCAAGTTTTTTTTCCGGAACTATATACTTAGACCGGCCAAAAAATTATCAATCCCTTGATTTTAGGATACGGTATCGTTTATCGGCCAAGGGATTTTTTGGCCAAGCGCAGTTTTTTTCAAAGGCATTGTCGGACAAGGACGGCGGGAAAGGGGGCATCGTTAGAATCCGGAAGGGCCGCGCGAATCAATTCAAGATCAAATTATTTTCGACCTTGTATTTCCGGGCCAGCCATTTCACATAGTCGTCAATCACGGAC
This sequence comes from Rickettsiales bacterium, assembly GCA_031255155.1. Lineage (GTDB taxonomy): Bacteria > Pseudomonadota > Alphaproteobacteria > Rs-D84 > CACZYB01 > WQWV01. The sequence goes on along the minus strand of JAIRTB010000029.1, from coordinate 1,239 downwards.
ATGGCGAAATTCTTGGCCTCGCGCTCGCGGAACTTTTCCCATTCGGCGCCTTTTTCAAGCGAGCCGAGCGTTATCTTTCTTACCACCCCGATTTGATTGCCAAGAGTGAAACGGCCGCCCTCGGACGCCTCGAACGCCATAAGGGCCAACGCCGAGGGCACGCCGGGCCCGCCATTCCGGCCTATGCGGACGTTCGGCTCGAACCTTGCGGACCCGTCGACCGCAAGCACCGCCTCGGCGGCAGGCCGGCCATCGGCAAGCATGATGCCCAGGCGGTCGATCTTGACCGATACGATTTGCCGCCGCTGACGCCCCTCCCACGATTTGACAAGGTCCGCCCGGACCTTTTCGAACGCTTTCGGACGCGCGGGGAACACCCGGTCCGCCCGCATCAAAAGCACCCCCTCCCCGGCGTCAAGCGCGTCGCTTGTCTCTCCCTCGTCAAGGGCGAAAAACGCTATGTCCAGATTCTTTCGCGTCATGTGCGGATCGGATATTTTCTTCGCGTCGCGGGACAGGCCCTCGGCCGAGACCTCTACAACGCGCGCGGATTTGACCCCGAAAGCCGCCGCAGCCTCGGCCAAAGAGGCTCCGCCGGAAACCTCGTCTATCATATTCTCGGCGATCTCGACCATGGCGCGATAGGACGCCGCCCTGTCGAGAGAGGCTTTTTTCTTTACCCGCGCGGCATCGGCGGGGGATATCAAAACATAGGACAGGCGGCGGTATTCCGGCTCGGAAAACTCGCCGGCACTCTCTTCGTAAAGGGCCCTCAAATCCTCGTCCGAAGGCGCGGGGACGAGGCCGGCCCTCTCGTCTATCGTTATCAGGTCTATGACGCGAGACTCTCGTTCGAGCCGCCATTTCGCCTCGGCCACGAAATCCCCCGACAGGCCCGCGGACATGGCTCCGGTAAGCAGCTCGCGCACTATGCCGTCCGCCACATTTCGCACGAAAACCCTCTCGGCAAGGCCGTTCGCCTCCAACACGGCGGCGAACATCTCGGGACTGAAATTCCCTTGGCCGTCGCCGAACTGGGGCAGGCCTTGGATCAAGTCATACACCCGGTCGTCCGAGGCGGCAAGCCCGACCTTGCCCGCGCGCACATCCAGCAGAACGCGGGAGGCCATATTCTCGACTATCTGGGCGACAAGGCCCATTTGCAATGCGGACTGATAATCGAACTCGACCCCCTGCATAAGCGAGTTCATCTGGGCTATCTGCCTTTTGACCTCGGCG
>JAIRTB010000039.1 GCA_031255155.1 Rickettsiales bacterium | reverse complement strand
ACGCCGAAAGACGAAGCGACGAACCTTGCGACCGCGGCTTTGTCCACCGCTGCCAAAGCGCCGTCGCCAAGTTTCGCGCAGGCCTCGGCCCAGGCCATCACGCCCCTGGCGTCGCGCATGGCCTGGCTCTGGGCCAGGGGCGAGCGGTATCTGAAATCGACCTCGCGTCCGTTGACGGCTATGTCGCCAAGCTCTCCCCTGCGCTTCAAGATCTGTGCGGCGCGCATGGCAAGGGGCGCGATGAATTCGCTTTGCAGGCGGCCGTATGTGGCGCCAAGGATCCGCCCCGTCTCGTCCGCCCTTTCGACGATTTCGGTCGCCGTCATCCTTGCGGGGGAGAACGAGGCAAGCCTGTCGGCAAGCAGGGCCCTGTTTATGTTCGTCCTCAGGTCGCCAAGGACCAGCTGGGATATGTCGAAATCCGCGCCGGTGCGCAAAGGGGTAAGGCCGCTCGACCCGACGGCCTTGGCGATTATGGTTCCCGGTTCAAGGGATATGCTGTCGATGTTTATCACGCCGTCGTCGTCGGCCTGCCATACGCCCGCGACCGCTATGGAGGCGTTTTTGAGCATAAGCTCCACCGCGCGGTTTGCGGTCTTTATGTCCGGCAAGGCTTTCATTACCGGCGATACTCCGTAAAGCTCGCCCGAGGTTTTAAGCCACCTGAATACGATGAAGGGCGATGTGGGGAACAAGCCTTTTTCAAGGGGTATCTGCTTGCGCTCGGGAAACGCGCCGTCCGTGTCGTCGATGAATGCGGCATAGTCGAATCCCCCTCCGTCGCGGGGAAGCGCCGATTCGACAAGGGCGGCTTTCGCGTCCGGATTGCGCGCGACGGCCTCTTGCTCGCGCGGGGCAAGCTCCGCTTCGGGAAAACGCTCTCGTATGTCGCCAAGGCGGATCGAGGAGGTGCGGAAAACCCCGTCGATTCGCCCGCCTTCCCCGGCAAGGGCTATGTCGCGCAAAGGCACGGAGGAAAAGCGGAAAGCGCTTGCCGCGCCGACGGCCTCCTCTTCGAAAAGCATGCAGGCCGTGCCGAAAATCACAAGGTCGAAATAGCATTGGTAAGCCTCTGCGTAAAAGTTGGACCTCTCGAAATGCGACGCCATGATGCGGGCGTATTGTTCCAGGCGGGCCATAGCCTCCGGCGGCGCGCCGTCCGCGCAAAATTCAAGGCCAAGCCACCTGGACCACGGCGGGGTCAGTTGGGATAATAGCGAGCTTGCGAGGTTTTCCGCGGCTATCGAAGCCGTGGCGTCGTATATTTCGCGCGCCTTTCCGCGCGAGGGTCCGGCCGCATAGCGGGCGCACTCGTCCCAAGCCTCCTCGAAATTTCCGCGCTCGTCCGCCGCGGCCTTGTATCCGGCGTAAAGTTTCTGCATGTCCATTTGTCTCTCCTTTCGGTGTGAAAAAAAGGGCGGATGTAAATCCGCCCGGCGTTTGCCGATGTCTGGTTTTATGTCCGGCCCCGCGCGCGGCGCATGGGCGTCACGAAGCGTTCTTAAAGAATGACGGCAGGTCCAGGTTCTCTTCCATGGATTTGATCATGTCGACCAGGTCGGTCTGCCTGTCGTCCTTTTTCCTGTCCAAAGATCCGTTTATGAAAACGACCTTGTCGTCCTCGTCGTCGAACGGCTCGAAAGATAGCTTGGTCCCGTCCTCGTGGCCGAAAGCCGTGTCCTCTTTGCCCGAGATAATGCTGTCTAGCAATCCCGACAGCATGCTTTTCTTTCCGCCGCCGCTTCCCCCTGGCAAAGGAGGATCGGGCTTGTCGTCGCCCGGCCCCAGGGGTGAAAGATTGGACTTGGGCTCGGGCGCAAAGGCGGATCCAAACGCGGACGCGGATGCTGGCTTGGATTCGGACGCGGATCCAAACGCGGACGCGGACGAGGAAGCGGGCTTAGTCTCGGGCGTAGAGGCGGTCTTGCCCGCCGAAGCGAACTCCGGCTTGCCGAAAAATTTCCAAGGGTCCATATCGTCCGCTTTCTTGTCCTCCGACGGCTCCGAAAGAGCGGATGAAGTCAAGGAATCGTCGCCAAGCAAAGTCCCTGCCGCGTCGGCCTTTCCAAAATCCGATCCAAAATCCGATACTCCGGTCGAGGCGGTTCCGAACGAATTGGCCCCTGCCGCGGCGGCCCCGCGCGAAGTCGTTCCGGACGAAGCAATTCCGGACGCGGCGGCTCCGGACGAAGCGGTTCCGCGCAAAAACTCCCGTATGGAATCCGGCGCCGATTCGCGCGAAACCGATTCGCGCGAAGATGCGTCCGCCCGCCCGCCGATGCCGGTTGCGATGATTGCTACTTTAAGCGAGTCGCCAAGCGAGGGGTCGAAGCACGTCCCGAATTTAAAGTCGATGTTCGCGGTGTCCACGCTGTCGCGCACGCTTTCCATGATGCGCTTCACTTCGAAAAGGCCGAGGTTGTCTTCGTTTCCGGTTATGTTGACCAACAGCCCTTTCGCGCCGCCTATGGATTCGTGGTCGAAAAGCGGGTTGCTCAAAGCCTTGTCCACGGCGCGCTTGGCGCGGTCGTCGCCCGATTCGGTCGCCACGCCGATAATGCACCGCCCGCGGCCTTCCATGACGGACTTTATGTCGGCGAAGTCAAGGTTGATAAGGCCGGGCTTCATGATAAGGTCGGTTATGTTCCTGACCGTTTCGATCAAGATCCCGTCCGACAGCTTGCACGCCGCTTTCCAAGTCGCGCTTTCGCCGGCGGCGCGCGAAAGGTTCTCGTTCGGCAGGGCTATTACGCAGTCGCATCCGGTGTATAGCTTGCCAAGTGCGTCCCGGGCTATGCGGGCCTTTTTCTCGCCCTCGAATTCGAAAGGGGTCGTGACGACGGAGATGCAAAGCATGCCCTTTTCTCGGGCGAGGGCGGCGACGGCGGGGATGGCTCCGCTGCCCGTTCCGCCGCCCATTCCTGCGGCGATGAATAATATCTCGGCGCCGTTTATGGCCTCGGCTATCTCTCCGATGGATTCCTCCGCGGCGGCAAGTCCGGTTTCCGGGTTGGAGCCGCTGCCCCTTCCGCGGGTTATTCCGCGGCCAAGCTGTATCTTCCGTGCGGCTTTGGCAAGGGACAAAGCCTGGGCGTCGGTGTTTGCCGAGATGAATTCGACGCCCTGCGCCCCGGATTCGATCATGGAATCCACGGCGTTGCACCCGGCGCCGCCCAATCCGATGACTTTCAGCTTGGGGACTATGTTGTCGGCTGAATCCATTTTTGCCTCCTTGAAAAATCGAAAGGCATTATAGCATAAAAAAAGCGCGCGTTCAAGGGCGGGGTCAAACTTTATAGATCGTGTCCCTGCTCTGCGGCGTGCCGATGAAAATCTGGCACCCCCCGGGGACCAGGACGAATTCAAGCTCGACAAGCCTTTCGCGCAGGCATTCGCGCTTTGCGCGGGTGTTCGAGTTTTTCGGCACCTCCACATCGTCGCATACGATTATGTCCGCGCGCGAGCCGGTGAAGTTCGCGGCTATCGAGGCGGCCATGACCGAGGGGTCGCGCAGAGTCATGCTCCGCTCGCAGGTAAAGGATCCCGCCGCCCACTCGGACGGCTTGCGCGGCACAAGGAAGGCAAGCGCCGGATGGGATTCGATTATCCGCTTTACATTGCGCACCATTTTTTTCGCAAGGGCGATGTCCGCGGATAAAACGGCGATTCGGGTGTTCGGATCGCGCCCCAAAAGCCAGCAGATGAAAAGCGCGACTACCGAGCTTTTCCCGCTTCCGCGGAAAGCCAAGAGCAGGCCGCGCCTTTTGGGCGATTCGAATGTGCGTTGAAGGAAGTCCGCGATCCGTAAATGATGCGCCGGGGTGCCAAGCCCGATGGATTCGTTCCAAAGGGCCGCGAAATCGCGAAACCTCCCGGTGGCTTCCAGGTCCGCCGGAGCTTCCAGGTCCGCCAAGGCTCAGCGCCCCTTGGAGGTTATGGTCCTTTTGTTCGATGCAGCCGCGATAAGGTTCTCCCCCTTTTTGTATGAGGAGGCAAGGTCCAGCTTTGCGATGTCGATGCCCGCGAAATAGTCGTTGGCGAGTATGTCTTGCTCGGCCTTTTTCGCCAAAGCCTTTTCGAATGCGCTCATCGAGGCCGAGGTCCCGTCGATGCCCGCGGCGGCCATTTTGGCTTTTGTCGAGGCAAGCTTTTCCCTCAGCAGGTTCGATTTCTGCTCGGCGAACAGGGCGCGCCTGGCCGATATCTCCGCTTCGTCCAGTTCCGCCGCCAAGTCCGCGTATGCGCCGTCCTGCCGGGATTTAGCCGCCGCGTCGCTGGATTTGCGCTCCGATTTGACCTTGCCTTCCGCATAGTCGAATATGTCCAAAAGCCCGGGGGTTGTTCCCATTTTTAACTCCTATTTTGCGCACTCGATGGTGGCTGTTATGTTTAATATCTTGACCTTGCAGGGGCTTGCCCCGACGATTCGGTAAAGAGGCGTCTGATAGCCCCGGACGAATCCCCGCGCGAATATTTTTATGTCTCCGCAAAACAAGGGCGGGGCATAGCCCAAAATCCCGTCCCTGTCGATTTTCTGGCCGGCCATGCGCACGGTTCCGCCCCCCGCGTCGACCTCGATCAAAGGCGTCTTGTCCACGCGCAGGACAAGGCTTTCAAGCCGGCTTGCTTTCGGAGGGCGCGCCCGCCCTATGAACGGCGGCATAGGCGCGAACAGATGCGAAAAAGCGAGGCCCGCGCATATTTTCCGCGCCAAAACGGGCAAGGCTGCCTCGCCGTCGCGTATGGCCGAGGAAAACATCCGCCCGTCCGCGTTTCCGA
>JAIRTB010000025.1 GCA_031255155.1 Rickettsiales bacterium | reverse complement strand
CGCATCATATACCAATCATACTTGCGCCAAAATAGAGGCGCGGGAAAGGGCGAAAAATAGAGGCGGGCGAGAAAGCGCGGAGAGGCGTGCGGGATCCTGGCGGCGGCGCGCGGGATCCGGGCGGGCGAGCGCGGGATCCGGGCGGCGGCGGAATATTATCCTTGCTTTCCATCTTGCACGGCAGTATGCTTTCCGCATGGCGACGAACAAGGATTTTTTCGACTATGCCCTCGGACAGCTTGCCGAGGCGGGCGGGATAACAGGCCGGAAAATGTTCGGCGAATACGCCATCTATAAAGACGGCAAGATGATCATACTTGTATGCGACAATACTTTGTTCGTGAAAATTCTACCCGAGGCCGCCGCGGTTTTCGCAAAGCACGGCCGCGTCCCGGATACCGGCCGCCCCTATGACGGCGCGAAAGAGCACTATATCGCCGATGTCGACGACAAGGAGCTTTGCCTTGACCTTGCGGCGGAGATGTACCGCGTCCTGCCCATGCCAAAGCCCAGGGCGCAGAAAAAGCCTCGGGCGCGGGCGGACGCCTGACCCCGGAATCGGCGCGGACGCCTTGGCCGGGCGGCGGCGCCAAAAATATTTTGACTTTGCCACGGGCGGGCAATACACTTGGCTTTCAAGTATCGAAGCAAGAGCCATAAGAGGAATGTCGGAGCGGACGCTATGAATAAAATCCCGGAGCAAGAGCCATGACGCGCAAAAGCGGCTATTGCCGAGCAAAGGAAATCGTCGCGAACGCGCTTTGCGGCCTGGTGCCCTCGAAAAGCCTGCGCTATCGCATACGCTCGGCCCTTTCCGTGGACAGATGGCTGGCCGGCAACCTGCCCAAAATGTATTCCGCGCGCGAGACTTTGCGCCTGTTGCAGGCCGGGTGGTCGATGGCCCGTTTCGGCGACGGCGAGCTTCCCTATATAGCCGACAAAAGGCCCATACCTTTCCAAGCCTATGACGAGGGCCTTGCCCGCAGACTGGCGGAGATCCTAAAACACCCCCCCCCATCGCCTTTCGCGAAAGACGGCGCGCGGCTTCTTTTGACCATTCCGCACTATTACGGATTCTATTATCAGAAATTCTGGCACGAGAACATGGACCGATTGATACCGCTTTTGAACTTCGACCGGACATACGGCGACACCATCATCACGCGCGAGCCGATAATCTGGGGCGTGGAGAGCTATCGCAAGATATGGCGCGGCCGGCGCGCGGCTTTCGTTTTTTCCCAAAAGGGGCGCTTTTGCGCGGACCCCCGATTTTTCGACAACATCCGCGACAGGGAATTTATCGACATTCCCCCGGCGGACGCCTGGGGCGAATACGACCAGATATTGGCCCGGTGCAGGGAAATGCCCAAAGACTGGATATTCCTTATCGCCGCGGGGCCGTGCGCGACGGTTTTGGCTTATGACCTTGCCCTTGACGGATACCAGGCTTTGGACATAGGCCATTTGCCGAACTGCTATGCCTGGGAAAAGCGCGAATCCATAATGCCCGAGCTTTTGCCCGTATCGAAATAAATCCCCTATTGTCTTTTAGCGGACGATTTGCCAGGCCGCTTTTCGCGCGATCGGCGAGCCCTTTTGGCGGCCCTGTTTTTTCGCGATTTGCGGCGGAGGATTTTTTATGATATAATGCCTTGCATGCGGAGGCTTTTCCTATTCCTTGTTTCATCCAGCGCCATTGCCGCGCCGGCACGGCTTGAAGGCTGGTCCTATCGCCGCAACGAAGTCGGCCTTGGGATCAGGGACGAGACCGTCGAGTTCAACGACGCATACGACGACCCGGCCGAGCCCGCGCAAAAGCCTTATCTTGACGAGGACGGAAACGACGCGCGGCTTGGCATACGGCCGGGCGGGGACAAATACGCCATGCCCCCGGTTTATTCCTTGCAGACTTTATACGACATAAACTCCGGGAAAATCGCGGATCCGTTCGGCGACGGCGGCCTTGACGGCGGCGCGGACTATGACGAAGACGATGACGATGACGGCGGCGATGACGGGGACGGCGAAGACGACGAGGAGGAGGACGAGGAGGATAGCGGCGAGGACGACGCCGAGGACGAGGAATAGGCCGGACCGGCTCCGCCCGCGCTTAAATAATCGGCCAGGCCGACAAGCAATTCTTGCTCGCGCGGGATTTTCATGGCGCATTGTCTGGCCTTGGCGGCATATTTCGCCGCCATGCCCCGAGCATATTCCAACGCCCCCGAATCGACGAGCAATTCCTTGACGCGCTCAAGCCCGCCATAGCCGAGGGATTCGTTCCCATACAGCGCAGCGAACTCGCCCTTCTCCTTATCCCCGGCGCGGCGAAGAAACCACCACGAAAGCAGCGTCTTTTTTCCCTCGCGGGCGTCGCACAGGGTCGGCTTGCCTATCGCTTTCTCATCGCCGAACACGCCCTCTATATCGTCCATTATTTGGAACGCCAGGCCCGCGTTTTCGCCGAATTCTTCCAGCATGGATATCAGCGCGCCGGGCGCCCCGCCAAGCGCGGCCCCTATCGCAAGCGGCCCCGACATCGTATAGAGCGAGGTTTTCCTCCTTTCCATATCAAGAACCTGTTCAAGGGTGAAATCCCCGGCCGCGGACAGGCATATATCGTCGAGCTCGCCCGCTATGGTGCCCGAAAAGCAATCGGCCTGGCGCCGCACGGCGTTCAGCCTGGCCAAAGGCTCGAAATCTTCGTCCATGATGAAATTGCCCGCCACGCTTATCGCGAAATCGCCCAGACAGATCGTTTTCGAGACGGCGTTCCAATCGCCGCCAAGCGCCTTGTGCACGCTGGGCCGGCCGCGACGCATGCCGCTTTTGTCTATCACATCGTCCTGGGCAAGGATGCCGGTTTGGAACACCTCGACAGAGACGCTTGCCCGGAGGATCCTTGCGTCGTCCGCCCGGCCGCCAGCTATGCGCCAGCCGAGGGACACCAGAAACGCGCGCAGCCTTTTCCCGCCGCGCGTATGCTCGACGAACACATCCGCGAACGGCGTGCGGCAATAGGAATCAAGCTTTTCTTTCAGCCATCCGCCATCGACCAAGGCGTCGATTTTCTTCTTATACGCGGCAAGCTCGCCAAGGAACGGCATCCTCACACCCCCACTATGAACAGGCCCAGCCTATTCGCAAGGCGCAGGGTTTCGGCGCGGCTTGTTATTATAGTTTTGCCCGCCTCGACGGCGGCGCCGGCAAAGCCGTTTTTCGCCAGGTTCTTTACAGTCTCGAAGCCTATGACCGGGGCGTCGGCGCGCAGGTCTTGGAACGGCTTGGCCACCTTGATCAATATCGCGCCGCGCATGGCTTTTCGCCTGTTCAACAGCTTGTCCGTGCCGTCGAATTTTTCCTTTGCCATGATTTTTCCGCCAAGCGCAACGACGGACTGTCCCCTATCCGTGGCGGCGAACGCCCGCGCGCCGGGCAGAAGCTTTCTTATCTCGCCCATGATTTGCGGGGACGGGCGCGTCTTTGTCATGACACCTTTGCCCGCGGCCATGCGCGGCATTATATCCTGCACCGAGACGACGGACATTCCGGCTTTCTCGAATTCGCCTATGACAAGGCGCAGCACACCGTCATAGCGGTTCCTCATGAACAGCAATTTCCACGCGAACTTGACCAGAAGCCACGAGAACCCTATGCGGGAACCGCGCACTCCTCCGGCAAGCACGACCCTGTCGATCCCGCGCCGCCCGAACATCCGCACGACCCTGCCAAGCGCGGCCAAGGGATAGCCCGCACAGCCCCGGCCGCGGCGCCTTGCCTGGGCATATTCGAACGGGATCCCGCGCTTTTCGCACCACGCGCGTATTTCGAGCGGCAGCCGCCCATCGCCCGCAACTATGCCAAGCCTATGCATCGCCAAGACCCAAGAACTTCTTGCGCGGGCGGGCCAGCGGACGCCGCGAGACGCCGCCTATGAAATCGAATATCCGGCGCGCTATCGGCGAATCGCCATAGACTTTTTCCGCCGCGGCCAGCCTTTCCCCCCACACCATCGCGCCCTCTAAAAACAGCGTCTTGTACATTTCCTTGGCGACGCGGATCTCGGCGTCGGAGAAGCCTTTGCGTTTCAGCCCAAGGATGTTCAGGCCGTCAAGCTTTTGCGGGTTGCCGTCGCTGAGCGCGTAAGGCATCACATCCATGGTTATCTTGGAGCAGCCGCCTATCATCGAATACTCGCCTATGGCGCACAGCTGATGCACCGCGGAGCAGCCGCCTATGACCGCGTGATCCCCTATCGACACCTCGCCGCCGAGGGTCACCCCTTGGGAGAGCATCGCCCCTTGCCCTATCTCGCAATCGTGCCCGACATGGCAATGCGACATTATATACGCTTCGTCGCCTATGAACGTGCCGCGCCGGCCCAAAGGGGTCCCCGCGTGGATATTGGTGAACTCCCTTACCACGACATCCCTGCCTATCGACACGCCCCGACTTTCGCTTTCGGCGAATTTCAGATCGTGCGAAAAGCTTCCTATGACGCAGAATTGGTGGACGACCGCGCCCGGGCCGATCGATGTTTCCCCCTCGACTATCACATTCTGGCGCAAGGTGGCCCCGTCGCCTATGGCCACGCGCGGGCCTATGACGCACCAGTCGCCTATTTCCACGCCGCCGCCTATCCGCGCGCCGTCATGCACGACCGCGGTTTTCGCAACCCTCGTACCGCGCGCGCGCAGGACGTCCAAATCTATAAGCTGTTTGCTTCGCGACGGATCCATAAGTCCGCATTTTACCATATTATTTGCGGATTTCAACAACGCAAATGCTACAAAATGTTAAAGCCCGCTTTATTTCCTTGACACGGCGCCGAATAGCCCGGCATACTTGGACCGTGGATAGTCAAAGGGCTGCTGCGGGGCATAGGGAGACCGAACCCGTAGAGGAAAGTCCGGACACCGAAACGCAAGCATAGCGGGCAACGCCCGTCCAGGGAAACCTGCGGATAAGAGCCACAGAGACGAGCCTGTTCAGTCAGGGTGAAACGCGGCAATCTCTATGCGGTGCAAGGCCAACTAGAAAGGCGATACCCTGGCGTTTGGGGCCTTCGGGTAGGCTGCAAGGATCCGTATGGCAACATGCGGACAAGATTGATAGCCCTTTTAACAGAATCCGGCTTATAGACTATCCACGCGACAAATTCGGCGGCAAGCCTTTGCTTCGGACACCACTTTGCATTATTAATCGGAATTTCCAGAATCGGCGGAATCGTCGAAATCACCGGAATTATCAAGATTACCA
>JAIRTB010000096.1 GCA_031255155.1 Rickettsiales bacterium | reverse complement strand
CCGTGGGCTCTGACCGGCGGCTCCCCCGCGACATTCCGTGCGCATCGGAAAGCCTGGGAGAATATAAAAAGGAAAGATATCTGGGACAAGCCGCTGTTCACCGCCGCCGATGCGTTGAGGCGGCATCTCGAAGAGGCAGAATTGCCCCTTGTGCACCCCAATTTCCGCGAGCATTTCCCCTGGCTGGCCGCCGCGCTGGTGGGCAGCAACCGCTAGGGTGGCTCTTGGCTGGCCGCCGCGCTGGTTGGCAACAACCGCTAGGGTGGCTCTTGGCTGGCCGCCGCGCTGGTGGGCAACAACCGCTAGGATGGCTCTTTCGCATGCTTCGCCGCCGCGCCGTGCCCGGTTCGATTTTCCCGGGCTGTTGGCGCGTCCGGTTCAATAGTTTTTTATATGGCCGGGCTTTCTCGGTCCCCTGGTTTTTTGTATGTCCGGCAAGCCGCGCTTTCGAAAATGCGAGGGAAAATGCCGGCGGTTTCCCGCGGTTTTTTTCATTCGTTTTTTCCTTTGACAAAACAATTGTTCAAGTCTATATTGTGCGCCGGTCCAACAAGGAAGCCTCTATGAAGAAATCGTTGCCAAGGTCGCCCATAGTCCCCATGGTTTCGCCGGATTACGGCGGCCATGATTCCTCTATGAGGAAATCGCTGCCAAAGTCGTTCGTCGTCCCGATAGTTTCGCCGGATTACGACGGCTATAACTCTGCCGTAATCTCCGTGGCCGAGATGTATGATTATGTATTCGGCGGCGGCCTGACCGCGCCCCTTTCCATAGAGAAGTCCAAGCTTGGCGACCTTGCCTATATGAGCGCCCGTCTGCACGAGCACCGCGCCGCCCATGGCTATGGCCAAGGCGACGGTGTGCGCTTTGTCCTGCCCTCGTATATAGGGCTGTTGTTCTCGAACATGATGGGCGGGGACATGCCGGGTGATTTCACGGTGATAAGCGATGTCTTCATACCCGTTCCGGTCCCGAATGGCTCGACCGTGATTGCCCCTAGGTCCGAGCTTGGCCTTTTCCAAAGGCATAATATCGGAAGAAGGCTGGACCTTGTCGAAAGCGATATTGCGTCGGCGCCGCCGTCGAAGGATGTCTATGTCCGGATCGACGGTTTCGCCGCCGCGAACAGGGAAATCGCGGATGCCGTCGTTAAAACCGGGGCCCCGAAAGTGGCTTTCGTCGGAGGGCGCGCCAGGGACGAATATGGCCGTTATGCCGAGATGACTCCGGATATAATGAAAAAGGCCGCCGCCGATATTATGAAGTGGGCCAAAGGCCAAAGCCTTCTGGTCGTGACTAATGACAAGCATGGGTTCGTGGATGACCGCGGCACTTTCCTCGAACCTTACCAAGCCTTTGAGCAAGAGCTTTTCGCGCGCCAGGAATTGGGCCAGGTATTGCAGGTATTCGGCCGCGACGAGGGTGCCGGGCCCGTATTCGCCAACCGCATGGTGGCGGTCGACGGCACCGGAAAGATTCTTGCGCACGAATGCCGCGTCCCGGTTGCCCGGGATTCCGATGGCGATATTGTCGGCAGCCCGTATCATTTTGCCATGTTCGAAGCCGTGAACAGGGCGCATTTGAAACATAATAGGGTGAATCTGATGTTCACGGCCGATAATGTGGCCGCCCGGGCCGAGCTTGGCGCGTTTGCCGAGGAATTGGGCGGCCCCGCGTCCGAGGCCGAGATCATATCCCGTTGCAATTTGGATTATTTGCCGTGGAAGCTAAGCGGGGGCTCTCAAAGCATGGCCCGCGCGCATATAAATATATGGAAGGATATAAAGAAAAAGGCCGCCAAAGGCATCTGTCCGTCCAGCGCCGCCGAGGCGGTTGGCGTGCGTTTGTTCAACCGGTTCCTTGCCGACGATAGCGAAGCCGGTCGCGCGTGGCTTGACGAGATCATGCGGGCGGTCCGGTCGGCGCGGCTTTTGTCAAGCCGCCCGCATATGCGCTAAAACTCCGCCAAGCAAGGGCGGCGCGCTTTCACGGTATTTCTTATGACAGCCGGTATATCCGCTTTGCCGGCATATGGCCGTGTCCCTTTTGCGCCAAGGCCGCTAGGCATGGGTGGCGTGGATGGGCTGGGCGGAATGTGCGGCGTGCGCTAAATGTGGGTGTTTGGCCGCGCCGCGCGCGCGGTTCAATATGGCAAGCGATTTGCCAAGCCCCCCTTCCTCGATCACGATAGACAGGGCCTTGTCCCCGTCGTGCTTGGCAAGGGTGTTGGCCAGCCGGGCGAATTTCTCTCCGAAAATGGCGATTTTCCCGGCCAGGACATTGTTTTTCAATATTTCCCGGCGAAGCATTTCTATGGCGTTCGGGGTCTGCTCGGCCCAAGAGGCAAGGGCGCCCGTGATGGCCGCGACCCGCGCCTCGCCCTCTTTGGAAAGGGCGTCGAACATTACGACCTCGCTTGCTATTCCGGCCTCGGCCAGGACTTCGCCAAGGCTTTGAGCCGTGTCGTTCAGCAGCATGGGAAGGAATTGGAGGAATTGCGCCGATTGGCCAAGCTTTCTTACCTCGATAAGCTGTCGCGCGATAACCTGTATGCCGTCAAGCGCGCGCGTGTTTGCGGCAAGGATTTGCAGCATTGCGCGGCGGTTCAGGCGCTCTGTCGCGATGGACAGGGCGACAAGGGCTGTCAAGGCGATAAGGATCAGGGGCAGGACGGCCGCCAGGGCCGTGTTCGCCGCCGCGTACATTTCGGCCGTCTCGGCCATTTTGGCGATAAGCGGGGCGCCCGCCAGAAAGGCCCACGCGGCCGCGCACAATGCCGACAAGCCAAGGAAAATATAAAGGAACATCTGGGCCTCCGGATAAGATGATAGCACAAATTTCTGTTGCTAACAAGGCTTTAATGCGATAGAATGCCGCGATAATGAGGAAATTGGCTTTTATCGCGGCACTCGCGTTGGGCTTTCCCGTCCGGGCGCAGGTTCCGGGGGTGCTGTATGGCTCTGACATAGACGGCTATAAGAGGATATTCGAGCTTCAAGAAAAGGGCCGGTGGGCCGCCGCCGACAAGGCTGTCAAGGGCGTCAAGAACGATATTTTGATGGGCTATGTCCTGCACCAGAGGTATATGAGCCCGTATTATGCGACCAAATTCTCCGAGGCGCGCGATTGGACGCGGAAATATTATGATATGCCGAACGCGGGCGATATTTACAGGCTTGGCCTGCGCAAAGGCGCGAAAAAAGAGCTGCGCGCGCCCAAGCGCGAGGCCTCGCGCGCGTCGTATTACGAGGATGCCTCGGCGCATAGGATGATACAGTCTTCCTATGCCCGCCTTTCCAAGGCCGATAGGAATCAGGTCGATTATATGATAAGGATTTTCAACCGTCGGTTGCGGCGTGGATATACCAAGAACGCGCGCGAGATACTTGAAAATCCCATGGCGAAAAAGCTGTTTTCGCGCGGCGATTATCTGCGCATGGAGGCCGCGCTCGCTTTTGCGTATTTCCAGAACGCTATGGACGATATGGCGGTTTTGTGGGCGCGCGAGCCCGCGGCCGAGATTGATTACTATCTTGCGAATTGGACGCTGGGCCTTGTCTATTGGCGTGCCGGAGATTATGCGAGGTCCCGGGATTGTTTCAAGGCGGTGGCCTGGACCGGCGATTTGACAAGCGATGTCGCGGCGGCGGGTGCGTATTGGGCGTGGCGTGCGAACGAAAGGCTGCCCGCCTCCGGACGCGAGGACGGCGATTCGCTCCTTGAACGCGCCGCGGGCTTTCCCAAGACATTTTATGGCATTTTGGCCGGGCGGCAGTTGGGGCGCGCCCTGGATATCAACTGGGACGAGCCCGAGTTCACGCTTGCCCACGCGCGCGAGCTTTTGGCGTGGAACGGCGGCACCCGGGCGTT
>JAIRTB010000048.1 GCA_031255155.1 Rickettsiales bacterium | reverse complement strand
TGTGGCGGACTTCACCCCGGCGCCGTCGCCGTCCCTCTCGTCCATAACCCGGACATCGCGGCCATGCGCGTCCGCCCACCGAATATACATCCTTTCCAGCATCTGCGCCCAATCCTGGGCCTCTGTCCCGCCCGCGCCCGCGTGGATCTCGACATACGCGCCAGCCTGGTCCGCCTCGCCCGAGAACATCAGCCCCAAGCGTCCCGCCGAAACGGATTTCGCAAGCCTGTCCAGCTCGCCAAGCGCAGATTCGTCCCCGGCAAGGGCGAACTCTTTCAACACGGGAAAATCCTCGGCGGATTTCAACAGCGACCTTTGCCCCTCCAACTCCCGCCGCTCGGCGAAAATTCCGCACGCGCGCTCTTTGTCCCCATACACGGACGGAGAGGCGGCGAGGGCGTCGAGCTCGGCCAGGCGCGCGTCTATCGCCGCCCGGTCAAAGACACCTCCGCAGGTATTCCACATCCGATTGAATCCCGGACAGCAATTCGTTCAATTCGCCCATGACGGCATCCTTTCCCTTAACCCAACTTGTTTCGCCTTTCAACGCCGGACGCCGGCCTTTCAACCATAGAACCCGCAGGACATCGGCGGCAGGCCGCATGCCATCATATCATTCTATAATCTCGACGCACCTTGTCAAGCGGCCGCGGACAAGGGCCGTGCCGTCGACCTCCAACCGGGACATTATCCTGAGCGCGCCGCCCTCGACCTTCAACAACTGGCACGAGCCGGCGCTTGTCAGCACGAAGACATCGCCGTCGGACACATTATCCAACAGCTCCATGACCTCGCCGGACGGACTGCCCCGCCGGCCGCCAAGCGCCATTATAACCGCCAGGTCCAGGCCGTCCCTATAACCCTCTCCGCCGATATTGCCGTTGACCACTATGTTGCCCAGGCGCGCGCGCGCCGCCGAGAGGCTTTGGACATCCTCGATAAGGAACACATTGCCGGAGACTTTGTCCCGGCCCGACGGCATGCCGCCGCGGACGCCGAACGATTCGTCGTAATAGGCCTCGCGCGCGTTGATCCTGGCCCCGATCCTTCGCGCCGACGCCGACGGATTCAAATCGACCGCGACAATCGGGGAGGAGATCCCCGGCGATTTATACGGCACCACGGACTTGGGCGAATACGGCGCCCCCGCGGTCGGACGGCCCGTCATCAGCGCGTTCTCGGCCCGAGAGCCAAGCTGGGCCCCGAACTGCCTCGCGAAGCCTTTCTGAGCCTCGTGCAGGAGGTTGCCCCGCGCGTCGGGCTCGAACCTATTGAACTCGACAAGGTCGTATGTCGCGTCGCCGCACGCGCCCTGGGCCGCGTATATATAGCCCGCAAGCACGGATTCGACCGCGTTGCGCCAATTAGGCGCCTTGTTCGTGAACTGCAAAGTGGTATAATTCTCGACTATGCGCGGAAGGTTCGCAAAGCCAAGGTCCCCGGCCTTGGCGAATCTTTGGGCCACATCGGGCTGGTCCCCGCACGAATACCTCATCAAGCTTTCGAACTCGAAAAAATTGCCGTCGTGGGCTATGGCGGCGCTATAACACTTTTTCGCGGCCGAGAGCTTTTTCGTGGCGGACACGCAATCGGCGCTGCCCTTGACGGCGGATTCCTCGACCAAGCGTTTGGAATTAAGCCAGCGCTCCAAGGCGAACGACTTGTAAGGAGAGCATTTCTTGACGAACGCGGACAGCTTGGACGCGTCCATAGAGCGCCCTATCCTCATGTCCATTATATCGTAAAGCTCGTCCGCGGTCTTGGCGTCGCAATCGGCATAGACGCCCCCGTCCAGCGTGTTCGCAATGTTATAGCATTCGGAATCGACGGCGCCGATCCACTGGGTCGCGCAATCCTCCTTGACCGCGTCGTTATTCGCGGACCTTTTCGACGAAGTCCGCCTCGACGACGACTGGCGCGCGGCAAAGGCCCCGTCAGCCGCGAAAAGGACCAAAACTATGGCGATTACATGGCGCATGATTCTCTCCCTTTCGGCATTATACCACAATCCGGCGGGCGGAGCAAGGGCAATTTTTCGGCCGATTCCATACGGCTTGGAACCGGGGCGATTTTATGTTGCAATGCGCGGCGGGCTTCTCTATAATCCGCGCGAGCCAATCAAACCAAAGGAGCCGCCATGTTCACACTGGACAAAATACGCAAGACTTTCCTCGACTTCTTCGTCGAGCGCGACCACACGCTTGTGCCATCATCACCCCTTGTCCCCGACAACGACCAATCGCTTTTGTTCACAAACTCGGGCATGGTGCAATTCAAGGATGTATTCACCGGAAAGGAGACCCGGCCCTACGCGCGCGCTTGCAGCGTCCAGAAATCCATACGCATCAACGGCAAGCACGACGACCTCGACAATGTAGGATACGACGGCAGGCACCACACATTTTTCGAAATGCTCGGCAACTGGTCGTTCGGCGACTATTTCAAGGAAAAGGCAATCCTCTATTCATGGGAGCTGCTTACCAAAGTATTCGGCCTCGCAAAGGACAGGCTTTACTTCACCGTCTATCCCACGGACTCCGAATCGCGCGAGTGGTGGAAAAAAATCGCCGGAGCAAGCGACGACAGGATCATCGACATAGAGGGAAACCTCTGGGCCATGGGCGATGTCGGACCCAACGGATTCGACACGGAAATATTCTATGACCAAGGGCCCGGCGTCCAAGGCGGCCCGCCCGGCTCTAAGGACGAGGACGGCGACAGATACCTTGAAATATGGAACAATGTCTTCATGCAATTCGAAACCTTCCCCGACGGGCGGACCGAGGAGATGACCAAGAAATCCGTCGACACCGGAATGGGCCTCGAACGCATGGCCGCGGTCATGCAAGGCGTGTCGTCGAACTTCGACCTGGACCTATTCCGCGCCATCATATCCGACATAGAGCAGGCCATCGGGGTTAAAAAAACCCCCGAAAACGAGGTTTCGTTCAATGTAATGGCCGACCACATACGCGCCGCGTCGTTCCTTATCGCGGACGGCGTCCTGCCCTCGAACGAAGGACGGGGCTATGTCCTGCGCCGCATAATGCGACGCGCACTGCGCCACCTGCACATGCTTGGCGTAAAGCAGCCCGCCATGTTCAAAATGGCCGACTCCCTGCGCGGACAGATGGCCCGCGCATACCCCGAGCTGGACCAGCGCGCACCCCTGATCCGCCAGACGATACTGACCGAAGAGGAGAACTTCGGCGCGACCCTGTCATCCGGGCTCAAAGTCCTAAACGACGCAATCGCCGGCATGCAGGGCAAAGTCCTGTCCGGAGAAGAGGCTTTCCGCCTTTACGACACCTACGGCTTTCCCCTCGACCTTACCGCGGACATACTGCGCGGCCAAGGAATGAGCGTCGACGCCGACGGATTCGAATCGGCCATGGCCCGGCAGCGCGAGCGTTCCCGCGCACGCGGCAACTTCAAGGGAGAGGCCGGTGACGACAAGATATGGTACGACCTGCGCGCCAAATTCGGAGAGACCAGGTTCCTTGGCTACGACGCCCTGGACGCGCAAGGCAGGATCACGGCCATACACGGCGACCTTGTGATAACCGACCAGACCCCTTTCTACGCTGAATCGGGCGGACAGGCCGCGGACAAGGGCTTTATCGCCGGGATAGAGGTCGTCGATGTCCAGCGGATACAGGGCATAGTCGCCCACAGGGTCGCCTTCGCCGGATCGCTCGCAACCGGGCAAACGGTGGAAATGTCCGTGGACAAAGGCTTCCGCGACGCCGTTTCCCGCAACCAGTCCGCGGCCCACCTTTTGCAAGCCGCCCTGCGCGAGGCCGTCGGCGAGCACACCGCCCAAAGGGGAAGCTGGATCGGCCAGGACGAATTCAGGTTCGACTTCACATCGCCCAAGCCTTTGACGCAAGAGCAGGTCTTTGCCATAGAGCGCATCGCCAACGCACGCATCGCCCAGGACCTTGCCATAACAATGACGCCCACACCCATAGAGGAGGCCCGCAAATCCGGGGCCATCGCCATATTCGGCGAAAAATACGGCGAAATCGTCCGCGTCGTGCGCATGGGCGCGGCCTCGATAGAATTCTGCGGGGGAACCCACCGCGAATCCACCGGGGACATCAAGTTCTTCAAGATCACGAAAGAGGAATCTATCGCCGCGGGCACGCGCCGCATAACCGCCAAGGCGGGAGAGGCCGCCCTGGCCTGCGCCAGAGAGCTCGGGCTGGACACTTCCCTGCCGGCGGACAAGCTTATCATAGAGGCCCAGAGGGCGGGCGCCGCCATAGCCGAGCAAAAAGCGGCGGACGAACGCGCGGCCCGCGCGGCGAAAAAGCTTGCCG
>JAIRTB010000008.1 GCA_031255155.1 Rickettsiales bacterium | reverse complement strand
GATGCGGAACCCGTCAAATTCGGGCTCTACGATAAGGTCTACGATTTCCATGCGGCGGATGATAAATGCTAAAATTCAAATGTTCAACATAATTATTTCAAAGCCCCTCCGTCCGCGGGACCCCCTCGCCAAAATAGCGACAGACGCTGGAACGCCGGTTTCGGATAGAGCGCTTGCCGCCTATTGGGCGCCGGTTGCCGGAACGACGGTAGACGCTGGAACCGCGCCCTCCGCCGCAACCCCCGCCGCAACCCCCGCCGTCGGAACCGCACTCCCGGCCGGAGCGATGCCCCCTGCTGGAATCGCCGCCGCCGCAGACCCGGACGCTTTGTCTTGGCCAAGCGGGGCCATTATCTCGCTTACAGGCTTTCCCGCCGACGCCGCGGCCGAGCCTTGCGCTATAAATTCCTTGTTCAAGGAAAGGCCAAGCTTGCGCCGCTCGCATAGGGCGATGTCGACCGCCAGGCGCGGAATGACCGAGTTCACCCCCGCGCCCGACACTTCTACGGGACAGGTCATATAGCCGTCCAAGACGGCGTTTTTGGGCACGAATTCCCACCTTGGCCGTGTCGTAAAGCCAAGCATGACGGACTTCGGCGGTTCAAGGCAGTAAAGGGAGATTATGTTCCTGCCGGGCCGCGTGTCGAAATACTCGCTGGAATTCCGGGCATAGCAAGGGAAAGAGGTAAGGTAAAAGCCATAGGTCGTGTTGTGGTCGTCCTGGCTTTCGATGTGGATTTTGTATGCGACATCTGGCACGCCGAATTGCTTGACCCACAAAGCCTTCGCGCCGAAAGGCAGGACAAGGAATGCCGCGAGGGCGATGGCGAAAATCCGTTTCTGCGGGCGTAAAGTCATAAGCATGGGCCCTAGATTTTGCTTTCGTCGGCAAAGACGACGCGCACCTTTTCCACCTTGTCGCTGAATCTCAGCACGCGGTATTTGAAATACGCGCTCTCGCCGGGGGCAAGGGTTTTCGCGTCTATCTCGCGCACCTGCTCCTGCATGATGCGCTTTTCGCGGTTCAAAAGCAATATGGCAAGCCGCGGCACGGGCAGCGCCTCGCGCGAGGTGTTCGCGACCGACCCCGATACCATCACATAGGTGTTCAATCCCTCTTTGAAAGATTCGAAGGGCTTGACAAGCTCGATCTCCAAGCCGCTCGCCGGGGAAGGATTTTCCGCGCTTTCCGCCGACGCGAAATCGTCCGCTCCGCTTTTGCCCGGGGCTTGGAAAGAATCTATCGCGATGGCAAGGATGAAAGCCGCCGCCGCTCCGCATAGGGCGAAAAACGCGTTGCGGCGCAGGAACGGCTTGGCCGCGGCCAAAGGCCTTTCTGCCGAAACGCCAAGGCCTTTAAGAAGCTTGCCGCGCAAGGCGTCTTCGTGATGCGAAAGGGATGGAGCCGAGGCTGGCTGCTGGGCTACGGCGGCGGTCCATACGAACTCGCACTCTCCGCATTGGAAATCTATCGGGGCAAGGGCAATTGCCGGATCAACCTCAAATTCGGCCTTGCAGTTGGGGCAGACGATAATCATTTGACAAGACCCTCTCCAAACCGGCCCGGTTTAATTCCGCCGCGTCGCCCGAACAGATATTCCGCATAGGTTGATGCCGCGGGCGGATTACTTTTCGAACACGCGCACTTCGTATTCCGGCACGTCCGCGCTGGCCGAAGTAAGGGCGATTCGCGAGGCGGGCAACCCCATGTCGTTCAAAGCCTTGACCACGCCCTTGACATATTTGTTGGCCTCGGACGCGGACCTGCCTTTCGGCGAAACCCCCGCGACTTCGAAAGTCGCGGCCGGATTGCGTTCAAGCGAGCGGGAAAGCGCTTGGTATAAGGGTTCCTCGAACTCGACATCGGCCCTTGCGAAAGATATTGTGGCTATGGGCCGGGCCGTGCTTGCCAAGGCGCCCGGTCCCGACGCGCCGGGAATCGAGGACGCCGCGGACGGGGCGGGCCTGAGGGAAAGAGGCGCCCGCCTGCGGGAAACGGGCGCGGCGTCGGTCATGCCCCCCGCCGGAGCATAGTCGCGCGCGGCCTCTTCGCGGAAAGCGCTATACGATTCGTCGCTCGAAAACATCGACCCCCCGTCGGCGAAGAAATCGCGGCTGGATCCCGCGCCGTAGAGCTTGCCGTTTTTTATGTTCAGGGCAAGGTCGTTCAAGTTGGCGCGCTCCGCCTCGACATACGATTGCTGGCGGTCCGATTCTTTGTCGACATTGCGGGCGAAAGCGGATATTTCCGAGCCTATGGCCTTGGCTTCGTCTTCAAGGGCGCGAAGAGATTTGTGGTCGTCGTCGGTCGCGCCGCGGATTTTGTATGAAGCGTCGATCGACCCGATCATATAGTCGACCATCGAGGTGTCCGATTCTATGTCGGCGACAAGGCGCTTTTCGTCGAAGGCGATCTCGTTTATGCGTTCGAGTTTCGAGCGGGCTATGCGCCATTGGTCCATAAGCTCGGGGTTGCCGGGCGTGGTCCCCTGTTGCAGGCGGGCCGATATCTGTGCGACGGTGGTGCGATAGTCGGCGACGGCGGCGTTGGTTTCGTTGCGCATCGCGGTCAAGGCCGACCTGCGGGCGTCGATTACGGATTTAAGCTGGTTCTGCTCGGCGCGGAAATTCTCGATTTTGCGCTTCATGAAAGTCCCGCCGAAAGCCTGTGCGGACGCCTGGGCCTGGGCGGGCCTGTCCTCGGCGCCGAAAAGGGCGTCCGAGCTGGTCGAGCATGCGGACAAGGCAAGCGCGGCGATAAAGGATGCGATTTTCTTCATATTCATTTTGTCCCCTGTTTTCAAGTTCGTCATGGCAAATCCTAACACCAAGCTTTTCGATTTGCAAGCGAAAACGCATTGCTCCGGCAATTTTTCGCCGGCTGGTATCCAAAGGCCCCGCCGGACGCGCGATTTTCTTCATCCATGGTCCAGGCCGCCGGTTGATAATTTTATAACCGCCAATAATAAAGCTGTAAAACACCCGGCGGCTTTTCCTCCGCCGATCGTAAAGTATCAATCGGTCCCGCCGGTCTGTTTATTTAATTCTGTTTATTTAATAAGCCCGAAAATTTCCGACAGCACAAAAATAAAAATTAAGACTGTAAAAATCCGCCGCAAGAGAAAAGGTCGAAAATTTCCGGCGGTCTGTTTATTTAATAAGGTCAAAAATTTCCGGCAGCACAATAAATCAAAAGAACCCAAAAATTTCCGGCGGCGTG
>JAIRTB010000005.1 GCA_031255155.1 Rickettsiales bacterium | reverse complement strand
AGGGCGAAACCGCCGATTCGCTGATCAATCGGGATTATAAGGAATTCGACATAAACGGCAAAAAATTCGGCATCGGGCAAATAGAGCTTGTCGATTCGTCGATTGCCGATTCGCGTATTCCCGAGATAAAGTCGCGGCTGAACGAAATCTTGGTCCAAAAGGGCTATGACGATATAGTGTTCGCGATAACCGATATAATGAAAGAGGGCAGCAAAGTTTTCGTCTATGGCGCCGACGCAGACGAGATCGCGCGTATTATCGGCGGCGCCTTGTCCGATGGCGGGGCGTGGATAGACGGCCTCATGAGTCGCAAGAAACAGATAGTCGCCCCTTTGAACGAGAAGTTATCAGGGGTTAAATGATACAAGATAGACAAATACCTTCCCCCTCCGGTTGGACGAAAAGGTTTGTCGCCAGATTATTCATAATCCTTGGCAAAGTTCTATCGGCATTCGTTCCGTCGAAAAAGGCAAGGTATAGGCTGCGTTTGAAAGTCTATGGCTGGTTCTTGCGCCGCGCGGCAAAAGATGACGAACAAAGCGCCCGGTTCGAGAATTTCCTTTCCGTCGTCGCGATCGCTAAAAACGAGGGGCGGTTTTTCCAAGAATGGCTTGAATACCACAAAATGCTTGGCGTGGACAAGTTCTATATCTATGACAACGATTCGTCCGACAATACGCGTGAGGTTCTGCGCCCCTATATGGAAAGCGGCCTTGTCGAATATGTTTTTTGGCCTGGCAAGGCGCGGCAGATTCCGGCCTACCGCGATGGCCTTAAACGCGCGATGAACAGGACGAAATGGCTTGCGTTTATCGACTTGGACGAGTTTATCGCTCCGATCTCTACGAAAACGATCCCCGAATTTCTGCGCGAAATTCCACCGCGGGTAGGCCAGCTTTGCATAGGCTGGGCGACTTATGGCCCTCAGGATTACAAGGAAACGCCCGGCGGCCTTGTCATAGAAAATTATACGAAAAGCGACTGGAAAAGGGGCAAATCCAAAGTCTGGCTGAAATCCATAGTCAATCCCCGTAAAGTGTTGAAGGTTTATGGGGCGCACCGTTGCTTTATGTGTGCCTTTTCGGTGGACGAAAACATAGAGCCTATTCACGGTTTTAATGTCTGCGAAGTTCTGTCGCGCGACAGGATTCGCATAAGCCATTACCGGCTTAAATCCAAGGCCGACCTTTTGGCCAAGCGCGCCCGTGGGGATGTCGCCGGATTAAAGGATAACTTGTATTCCGTCGACTCCTCTATATCCAAGTTGAACCGGCGGTGCCGGTTCCATGATGCCGCGATGACGCGGTTCGTTCCGGCGTTGAAAAAGGCGATGCGCAATCCCGGCAAAAAATAGTTGTCGATTCCGCGGGCTTGGGTTATAATTCCGTCCGCAAAGGAGCGGCGTATGAACTTTACCCAAACGAATGCCTATGCCCAGCTTAAAAAGCATCGCGAGTTTCTGTCCGATTCGCGCATATCGGATCTGTTCGATGCCGATCCGGATCGCGCGGCGGATTATACCTTGGCGCTTGGCGATATTCTGTTCGATTACAGCAAGAACCTGATTGATGCCAAGGCGCGCGGGTTTCTTGTCAAAATGGCCGAGCAATGCGGTTTGAGGGAAAAGATCGACGCTATGTTTGCCGGCGAGAGGATAAATTTCACGGAAAACCGCGCCGTCCTGCATGTGGCCTTGCGCAATCTCGACCAAGACTTCGTCGTGGATGGCCGTAATGTAAGCCTTGAAATCCGCGATGTGTTCAATGCCGCGTGCGATTTTGCCGAGGGCGTTCGCGAAGGCCGGTTCGTGGGCGCCAAAGGGGACAGGATACTCGATGTCGTCAATATAGGCATAGGCGGGTCTTTCCTTGGGCCTAAAATGGCGATAAGGGCCTTGTCCCCGTATAAGACGCCATTGATGAACTTTCATTTCATAAGCAATGTCGATGGCGCCGATGCGGCCGGAGTTCTGAAAAAGCTCTCGCCTGAGACGACGCTTTTCTTGGTGTCGTCCAAGACTTTCACTACGGACGAGACTATGACGAACGCCGCGACATGCCGCAAATGGGTGGTCGAAAGCCTCGGGCAGAGCGCCGTTGCAAGCCATTTCGCCGCGATTTCGACGAATGTCGGCCTGACCGGGGATTTCGGCATACCTTCGGGCAGGGTCTTCCCGTTCGGCGATTTCGTGGGCGGCCGTTACAGCATGTGGGGGCCGATAGGCCTTGCGGTAGTTATGGCGATAGGCAAAGAACGCTTTCTTGAATTTCTGGGCGGCGCTGCGTCGGTCGATTCGCACTTCCGCGAAGCAGGCTTCGTTCATAACATTCCCGTCATGATGGCGTTGGCGGGGGTTTGGAATAATAACTTCCTCGGCATGGATGCGCTCGCGATTCTGCCCTATGACCATTATTTGGAGTTTTTGCCGGGCTATCTGCAACAGCTTGTTATGGAAAGCAACGGCAAGTCCGTGGATAGCGCGGGGGCGTATGTCGAGTATCAGACTTCGCCCGTATTGTTCGGAGAGGAGGGCACGAACGGCCAGCATAGCTTTTACCAGCTTGTCCACCAAGGTACGCAAAAGATCGCGTGCGATTTTATCTTGGTGGCCAAGAGCCATGATGAGATAGGCGGCCATCACGCAAAGCTGCTTGCGAACGGCATAGCGCAGGGCGAGGCTTTGATGCGCGGTCGGTCGTTGGCCGAATCCGGCGGCTCTCCGTTCAAGGCGTTCGCGGGCGGCCGTCCCAGCAATACCTTTTTGATACGCAAGATTACGCCCGCGTCCTTGGGCGCGCTTGTGGCGCTTTACGAGCACAAGACTTTCGTCGAGGGGGTGCTCTGGGATATAGACAGTTTCGACCAGTTTGGGGTCGAGCTGGGCAAAAAGCTTGCGGCCAGGGTTGTCGAGGATATAAACGGCGAATCCATAGCCCCGCACGATTCGTCCACCGCGGCGCTTATTGCCGCGGTAAAGGAGATAAGGAATGCCTAAAACCGATGTAGGCGTGGGCGTCGCGGTTGCTGCTTTCGCGAAGGACGGGCGTTTCGTCATGTTGCGCAGGACCGGCCTCCATGCGCATGGCACATGGTGCCTGCCTGGCGGATGGTTGGAGAAGTATGAGGAATTCGAGGCCGCCGCCCGCCGCGAGGTTATTGAGGAAATCGGCTGCCGCATAAGGAATGTCAGGGTTGCTGGGATAAGCAATCACATCCGGCGCGATGAAAATCACCATACCGTTACGGTTCACTTGTGCGCCATGTTGGAGGATGGCGAGGTTCCGCGTAATATGGAGCCTGAAAAAAGCGGCGAAATCCGCTGGGTCGACGATTGGGACGATATGCCAAGCCCTGTTATGTGCGATTATTCCGCCGTTGTTTCCAAGGCCGGGATAGAAAAGTATCTCGCCGGAAATATATAGCTTTTGACTAAATATTCAAAAAATGGTATAATGGCTTCAAGGAGAAGTGTCGATGCGCTACAAAGCGCCGTTTTTTGCCATGCTTTTGTCCGCCTGCGGAGTTTCTTCCGGCGATCCGGAGGTAAGCGCGGATATGTTGGTAAGCGCGCGCGCCTATCCGCTTGAAAGCCTGCGGTTCGAGGTTTTAGGCTTGAACCATGGCAGTGTCAATCCGTCCGACGCGCCTGATCGCGGAATGTTTAGGTATTTAAGCGGCGATGACGGGCTGATAGGCCAGGTGTGGCATAAGGATGCG
>JAIRTB010000083.1 GCA_031255155.1 Rickettsiales bacterium | reverse complement strand
TCAAAAATATGATATCATTATGAAAGATATAGGAGGTATATTATGTGGATTAGGAAAATAGGAGCTTCGTTTATCGTATTGGCGCTTGCCGCGTGTGGGGCGGCGGAGGGCACGACGATTTCAAACGGAGGAGGGGGGTATACGCCGCCCAAATATCCCGGTCCCGGCGCGGGAAGCGCGGCATTGCCGGATTTGATTACGAATGAAGACATAATATCGCTGAACTTCGACATACCCGCGGAAGAGGTGGTCAATTATGGGGTCGGCGTTGGCGGCAAGAGGGATAGTTCTAATTATGTTATGAATTCCTATAACGAGGCCGTGGCCGTGAAATACGATTTCAGCATGAATGACGGCGGCGTTGACAAGGATTTCACAAGGTATTATCAGGCGGACGATTTCGTCGCCGATTCCTTTGGGTATAAAAGGACCGAAAGGTTTGTTTTCGACGGCTCGGTCACGACCGATCCGGCTCCGAATGTAAAGATAAAATTCGATAATCAAAAGGGCTTGCTCGACGCGACGACCGGGACCAATACGGAAAGTCTCGATTCTCTCGATGTGACTATGTATTTGGCCGGTCCTTTGGTCAAGAAGAACGACAAGCCGGTCGGCTTGTATTACGCCAACTTCGGCTATTGGAAAAAGGCCGTGAATCCGGCCAATACCACGCTGTTCACTACATACGAGCCTTTCTCGGGCGGTTATGAGGGTATCAGGCTGAACGACTTGGAGCTAAGTCAGGTGAGCGGAACCGTTAGATTCAAGGGCAACGCCGTCGGCGGCGCGAACAAGACCGATAATGCGGGCAGGATATTGGCCTTGCCGAAAGATCTTTACGGCCAGTCCGAGATAGAGTTGCAAACCGGCGGCCGGCAATCTTTGCAGCTCAATTTCTCGGATTCCGGATTCTATACATTCAACTGGAATGGCTCGGCTTGGAGCATAAGCGGCACAAGCGGCGGCGAATACGCCGGCCTTGCGGGCGGCAACGCCACATTTGATACGAGTAATAATAACCCCGTGTCGATGCAGTATTATGGCCGCCGTCATACCCCCGAGGAGGTCGTCGGCACCGCGTTTATAAAGATGGATTGCCAAAGCGCGGCCTGTGGCGGCGGGATCGGCACGCCTAGGAGCTATTACATCAACGCCGCGTTCGGGGGCAAGAGGCTGTAATCGCTCGGTCAAAAGGAGAGGCATTATGAAGTTAAAAGGAACAAGTTTGGCTCTGCTGGCCGCGCTGGGGCTTGCCTTGCCGGTATCGGCTGGGGTTTTGGATTCCAATCTGTGGGAGGAAGACGACGAGGAGTCCGCTTGGGCCGCGCCCGATTCGGCTGTCTACGAGTTCAGCGATATTTGGAGCGAATATGATGCCGAGAGCGAGATAAAGCGCACCCGCCCCGATCTTGTGTCCGGCTCTCCTTCGAATGAGCGTCCGGCTCCTCGCAAGGCGGCGAATAAAGCTTCCGCTCCCGTCCGTCCCGCCGCCGCGCCGCGGTCCGCCCCAGTTGCGTCGGCCCCCCTGTTTGATAATCCGCCCATGCAGGCTCAGTCTCCCCAGCCTCGCGCTGTGTATGCTCCCACCGCGCTCGACGATGACTTGACGGACGAGGAAATCGCCTCTATCGACCGTTGGCAGAACGGGATAAAGAATGTGTTTTGGGAGGATTACCGCGGCAACAATGTCCGGGTCGAGATCCTCCGCACGAACCAGGATATAAAGGAAATGCGCTTGAAATTCGTTCAAAGCGGCGAGATGACAAGCGACCCCGACGGCTCGATAACATCTATGCTTGACAATGTTGCCGATACTATTATCAAACGCACCTGCGGCAAGGCGTCGCGTCAGGCGGTCATACTTTACGAGCGTCCTTCGGTCGAGGTAACGCGCCAAACGGCTTATGACGATTATCGCATAATCGCCCGCGGCCCGTCTTTACGCGAATACGGATTCAGGTGTATATATTAGAGAGCTAATGCCTTAAAATCCCGGCTTTTTATTGGAACTCCCCACGGATTTCTGAAAAAGCATGACAAGCCGTAAAAGCGGTGTTTTTAGGTTATTCTTTCCTTGCTCCCCATACGCCTTTAAGCCGCGACATGCCCGATTCGAATCGGATGCTTCCCGAAATTTCTTGCGCGGCGGGACCGTATGCGCGCCCGCTCAATGTGCCAGTGGGATTTTCGTCGAACAATATGCCTTGCGGATTGCACGCCGGCTGTCCAAGACAGGGCAGCTTGGCTTTCCAACTGCCGCCGCTTATAATCCCGCCCGTGCCGGATATTCCTGTCGCCTCGAAAGTATAGAAATCGGGAAAGGCTATCTTCATGGTCCCGCTTCCCATATCCAATTCCGCCGTGCCCGCGTTTTCGTTCATAAAGCCAAGCGATTTTGTTGCGTCGCTGGCTATCGCTAAAGCTTTTCCCGTAAAGGTTCCGCTTGGCGTTATGGAAACGGGCGTTCCCGCGGGCTCTATGAATTTATAGGCGAAATTATAGCCGTCTTCTACATTGGCAAGGTCATAGGCCTCGTTGTCATCCCATAGCCCGATATTGGACATCCATAGGCCAAAGCCCGTATAGTCCATGTTGTATGTATCGCTGGCTCCCGGAACTGCGGCTACCATCGAAATGTCGGGCAGAGGGATAAAAGGAGGGACTATATATTCGTCCGTTGAATCTTCGTCAGCAATAGCCAAAGGCTTTTCATCATGGTATGACAGGCTTTGCGCCGAGCACCCGCATAATAACAAAATGATAAATTTGTTATACATAGAATAAATAATATCATATATTTTGACGGCAGGCAAGGAATTTTTTCATATATGCGATTCGTGCACTTTGCCCATTTGCAATCCGCGCCCTCTGTGGTATAATCGTGCCATGAGACTTGTCGTTGGACTTGGCAACATCGGAGCTAGATACGCGCGCACAAGGCATAACGCGGGCTTTATGGCCGTGGATGCGTTGGCGCGGGCGTTGGATGCTCCGAAATGGAAGGAAAAGCCGAAATATCTATATACTCGAATAGGCGATACGATAATGGCGAAGCCCTCGACCCTTATGAACCTAAGCGGCGAGGCGGTGAAGTCCCTGTGCTCGGCATATAAGGTTGCTTGCGATGATATTTGGGTGGTCCATGACGACCTGGATCTTGAAACGGGCCGGGTCAAGACAAAGATCGGCGGCGGCTCCGCCGGACACAACGGCCTTAAAAGCATAGACGCGGCCATAGGTCCCGGCTATCGCCGTGTTCGCATAGGCATCTCGCATCCTCGCGGGCTTGGCTTGCCGGTCGAGGTTTCGTCCTATGTGTTGGGGAGGTTTTCTGCGGACGAGGAGTTGTTGATAAGTCAGGCGGTGGAGCGGGTTGTCGAGCTTTTGTCCCCGATGGATGAAGGCTAATTATTCATTTGCAAATCTCGTTTCCGCTTGCTAATATAGCCGAAGGGAATGGAGGCGGCTATGACGGCGAAAGACTTCGTAAAAAAATACTCGAAAATGGCTTTGTTTGGCTCTTGCCTTTTTGCGGCGGGGTTTCTTTTGTATTCGGCCTTTTCCAGCAAGCCTAAACGCCCGCGCGCTCCGTCGGTCAAGCTGGCCCGGGCGGACGAAGGCAAATGCTTCTACATAGCGCCTCTTGCCAAGAGTCTAACCTCCCAGATTCCTGCCGGCAAATATACAAGCCGCAATCGTCCCGATGCCGATATAGGCCGCGCGTGGGCGCGTTATTATAAAAAGAATCTGGCCGCCGGACATGGCCAGCCGATGCGCGGCGCCCGCGGGTCTAAGTGCTATCCGAACGGGGCCCGTTCCAGTTTCCAGTCGTGGCTTCAAGACGATTATGTAGGCAAAGGCCTTTGGGATAGGTATAAGAAAAAGATCGGCGTGCGCTAATGTGGTTGAAGTCCGAACAGTTCAATCATTTTAAGTTTTTGTCCATTGAAAGCACTCATTTGCTTGCGCGCAAGCTTGTCGGAGGCGGAGCCCGGTTCGCCATAATCCGCGCGGACGAGCAGACCGCCGGCATCACGACCAAGGCCGGCAGTCCTTGGGAGTCGCCCAAAGGCAACTTGTTTTGGACGATGCTGGCGTCCCTGCCTCCCGGGCTTGATCGCCGAGTCCCCGAGATTTCCCTCGCGACGGCTCTGGCCGCCGTGCGCGCCATTCGGCGGTTTTTGCCGGATGACGCCTCGATCTGTATCAAATGGCCGAATGATATTCTCGTGAACAAGCAAAAAGTCGCCGGTATTCTGATAGAAAAGATGGGCCTTTGCGCCTTGATAAGCATTGGCGTTAATGTTCAGAAATCGCCGGCGGCCGCCGTCAAATATCCCACGACCTGCCTGAACGCCGCGGGCGCGCACGCCGGGCCCAAGGATGTTGCCGTGGCTTTTGAGGACGAGCTTATAAAGTCCTTGAACCAATTGGGCGTCAAAGGTTTCGCCTCCGTTCGGGATGCCGCCGCGCCGTTTCTTTATCGCCTGGGGGAGCGTGTCTGGATACAAAGCGCCGGCCGGAATTTAGAGGGCGTTTTCGTTGATCTTGCCGAAAACGGAGGCATAATCGTCGAAACCAAAGACGGCGAAATAACATTGGTAAGCGGCGAGTTGACCAAGGAAAACTTCGTCTAAAAGCCTCTTGCCCCGTGCGAAAAATCGTGTTATAATAATAACGATATGTTGACCGTCCTGGACTTTGTTTTTTTGGCTGTGGTGTTCGTTTCGGCCGTGTTCGGTTATAGCGGCGGGTTCGTTGCGGGCGTCTTCTCGTTGATAAGCTGGATAATAACCGCCCTTGTGGCGAAAAAGTTCTATCCTTCGGTCGAGCCGGTGTTCGAGGGTAGTTTGGGCCAGGGCTCGATGCTGTCCTCCATAGCCGCGTACGCCTCGATTTTCGTATCGTGCATAATGCTTCTCTCTTTTTTGGCGAAATGGAGCGGGGCTAAGCTGCACGAAACGAACTTCGATGGCATAGACAAGTCTCTTGGCTTTCTGTTCGGCATAATGAGGGGCATATTGGTCATGTCCGTCGTGGAAATAGGGATTCTGTGGTTCTTTCCGTTGCCCGAAGAGCGCCCCAAATGGGCTCTGGACGCCAAGTCTCGTCCGGTGTTGAGGTCGAGCGCCTTGTTCGTGTCGTTCCTTCTGCCCGACGAGGGGAATTTCAAGGCTATCAACTCCGTAATACGTGGCAACATTAAAGACGACGAGTTTCGCTTGAAAGCCTTGAACCGTCCGGAGGCCGGGGCCTTGGATTCCGCGACCAGCGCCGATACCGACGGATACAAGGCAAGCGAGATGAAAGACCTCGAAAGACAGCTTAAACAGCTGGACCAGCTGGAAAGCGATTTTCTTAAATAATATTTCATCCGCAAATGTCGAACTTCAAACGCTCTGTCCCGCCCATTGTGTCTTTTTAGTTCATTTGAACTGTTTTTAACAATAAGTTAATTCTATCCTTTTCCTGGTTTGTTCCGCTTCTCTCTATTTTATATCTAAAATTTTTGCACGATTTTCATTGCGTGTTCCAGCATCCAATATCTGCGTTCTTCTTTGGAGCATTCAACCCATTCTCTTTTGCTCCATTCTGCGCCGTCTAGACAATCTCCGCCATATAAAATCTGACCGAATACGACATTATTATATTTTGATGCGGCTAAATAGCTTGCGCATTCCATC
>JAIRTB010000073.1 GCA_031255155.1 Rickettsiales bacterium | reverse complement strand
GTGAAACCTTGGCATTCGGCATTCAGG
Organism: Rickettsiales bacterium; assembly: GCA_031255155.1. GTDB lineage: Bacteria > Pseudomonadota > Alphaproteobacteria > Rs-D84 > CACZYB01 > WQWV01. The sequence continues at coordinate 2,864 of JAIRTB010000073.1, read as the reverse complement.
ACTTGGCCGAAAGCACCGCGAGAATAGGGCGGTGCTTTTTTTCGGGCAATATCGGCGGGCCGTCGGGCGGAGCGCCCCGCCCCCGCGAATTTTATTTCCGGATGGGCGAAAGCCATATCGGCGGAGCGTGGCGCGCGGAGTGCCTCGAATGTCCGGGATAGCGTGTCGGCGGCAAGGGATATTATCGGCGGCTAGGCGGCATTTTGCTTGATATTCGTTATGGCTTGCCGCACGGATTCGAGCCGTTCCCGACCGGATTCCCGCCCCTGTTCCGGCGTTTGTTCCCGTCCTTGCCCTTGTCCTTGTTCCAGCCCGGCACGGCGCGATTTCATATATTTCGTCGCGGCCTCGAACAATTTTTTCTTTTTCTCGGCAAGGACGGCGGCGGCGATGCCCCGCATGGCGTCGTCGTCGCGCGGAGGCTCGGCCGACATATCGTCTATCGGCCTGGTCGGATAAGGCTCGGGATAGTTCTGGGTGCCCTCGCCAAGGCTATCCTTTTCTATCTCCTCTTCGGTCGGGGCTATAAAGCTGAAATCCGGCATCGCCTATCCTTTTTCCTATTATCCTTTCCCCATACGATACCCTTGGCGGGCGGGAAAATCAACAGGATTTATTTCTTGAACATGGCGGCTATATCCCCCGGCCCGGGCATGTCGTTCGTCCGCCCGACCGCGGCGACGGACACCGGCGTCGAAAACATCTTGGCCGCCGCCGCCATAATATCCTCGCGCGAGAGCGAATCGAGCATGGCTATGGTCGACTTCATGCTCAGCGGACGGCCGTGAAACTGCCAATATTTGCCGATCTGGCGCGCGCGCGCCGACGCGCTTTCGAGAGAGAACAGCAGGGCGCTCCTATACACCTCTTTCGCACGGTCCAGCTCGCGCGAGGTCGCGCCGCCGGACGCGAACGCCGCAACCTCGCCCGCCGAGCGTTTCAGCATTTCCTCTATCTTGGCCGGCTCGGTCGCGCCCCATATATACCCCGCGCCCGAATCGGCATAGGCGTCCGTGGCCATGCCTATGCCATAGACCAGGTTATCCCTTTCCCGGACGACCTGGAACAGGCGGCTGGACATCCCCCCGCCAAGTATCATCGCCACCAGCGCCTCGGCTATGGCGGCGCGGCGGTTCACGGCCGGAGAGGCCTCGAACCCTATCATGACGCTTATCTGTTCAAGGTCTTTGCGGATTATGCCGGACCCGCCCCTATACCTGCTTGGCGGGGCGGAGATCTTTCCCGGGGGCACGCGCGAGAGGTATTTCCCGGCAAGCGCCATCACCTCCTCGGGCCCGGCGTTCCCGCTTACTATCAAGCAGGCGCATCCGGCGCGGTAATTTTCGGCGACATAGCTTTTCAACGCGGCGGAATCTATCGCCCGGATAGTGTCGGGAACGCCGATTATCGGACGGCCAAGCGGCGCGTTTTGGAACGCAGCCTCGTAAAAGCAATCGCCCACAAGGTCGTCGGGGTCGTCCTGGCCGGACAGATATTCTTGGAGCACGACCTGCTTTTCCTTTTCCACCTCGGCCTCGTCGAATGTCGAATCGAACACTATGTCGCCCAGCAGCCCTATGTCGAAGTCCAAATGCTCTTTCAGCGTCCTTATGAAATAAAAAGTGCGGTTTTTCGAAGTATAGGCGTTCAAGTCCCCGCCGATATCCTCGACCTGCTCGGCTATGTCCTTGTATGTGCGCGACGCCGTGCCCTTGAACGCCATGTGTTCGAGAAAGTGCGACAGGCCCCCCCGGCCCTCTTTTTCATTGCACGAGCCTATCGCCATCCACAGGCCGACGAACACGGATTCCACGCACGGCATATGATCGACTATGATCGAAAGGCCGTTTTCAAGCTTGGATATGAATAGGTTGTCCATTTACGGCTTTTACGGGTTCGGATCAAAGGAAACCCCTTTGACGGGGTTTCCAAAATTCCAATCATTTCGCATTAGAAATACAGGCGGCCTTTGAGCATGACCGAGCTTATATCCACATCGACGCCGTTATTGCCGTATGGAATATAGCGGTATTCAAGGCCGGCCGCCACGGGCAGCATGGGAAGGTCCAGGTCCAGCCCCGCCATGTAATGCGTGGTCATTTTCGAATCCAGCCCGCTTTTGTCCGGGTCAAGGTTGCTTATGCCAAGGCCGAGATACGGCTTGACCACGGGAAGCAGGGGCAGCCCAACATAGGCGTTCACGCCATAGCCGGTGAACTTTATATCCTTTACATCGTATTGGGCGTATTCGACCTCGGCGCGGACGGGCACCAAAGGTATGGGCAGCGACAGGCCGAAATTCGCCGACCATTCCATGGCGCTGCCGGTGTTCCACTTGCCGCCGCCGTTGTCTATCCTTGCCTTGGACGAGCCCGCGGTGAAGCCTATATAGCTCATCCCCGCCCTTGCGTCGGCGGCTATGCCGGCCGCGGACGAAAGAACCGCCAATACCAATAATTTTTTCAACATTTTTTACTCCTTGTTATTTTGACACGCCAATACGATAGCATGCCCCGGCGCTTTCGTCAAGGAAAACAAATTTTTCTTGCGCGGGGGGCCGAACCGTGCTATAATCCGGACGAGAGATCAGAGGAACACGATGGGAAAACGGCTGACAGCCTTGCTTTTCGTTTTCACGGCCGCATTGCCCGCGCGCGCCGGGCGGGTGGTTTTTTTCGAGCCGGACGACTATCTGCGCATCGCCGCGAACACCGACTTCTACAACCGGCGCAGCTCCGACAAATTCGCAAACGCCCTTGCCCATCAATACAAATCCCTCGCCCTTTTCCTCGCCAACAAGCGCGGCGACATCCGCGACGGAGAGCGTTTCGCCAAAAAGGCCGTCAACGCCTATTACGGCGAAA
>JAIRTB010000044.1 GCA_031255155.1 Rickettsiales bacterium | reverse complement strand
GGCGGCGAGTTTTTTGACCCCCGCGGCTTTTATTATTCTATATATAGGGAGGGCCGAGCCGTCGAATATAGGAACTTCGGGCGAGTCCGTCTCGACCGAAGCCGCGTCTATGCCAAGGGCGTGCAGCGCGCTGCATAAATGCTCGATCGTGTGCACGCCGCCTGTCGAGGTGCATCCTGAATCGGCGGAAGCGTTCTCTATCCTAAGGGGCGTTCCGTTGAATGAAATCCCGTCCTCGCGGGGGCGCAGGACCACGCGGCACATTGCGCCGGTGTGCGTCCCTATTCCTTCGAGGACCGCCTCTCGAGCGATTGTGGATGCGTTCATTTAATCCCATCCTTTATGTCGAACCTGTCGTGGACCCAGAACCATTGCGAAGGGTTTTCGCGGACCCATTGCTCGATGCGGTTGTTGATCTGCTGCATGGTCTCGGCCTCGTCCGGACGGCCGGATGAATCCCTGGCGGGCATGAAAGGCTCGTGGAAGATTATTCGGTGCGACAATCCCTTTTCCCTGGCTATTTGTATGGGCAGGATGGGACAGTCGAAATGCGAGGCAAGCTTGGCCGCCCCGACGGGGCTCTTGACGCGTCGTCCGAAAAATCTGCCCTCTATGCCGGTTTGGAATTTCTGGTCCGGCACGACCAGGATCGCCCCGCCCGAGCGCAGGACGCCCATGGCCGCCTTGGTCCCGCGGGCGTTGTTGGGAATGAACGACAGCTTGCCTATCCCTCGGCCGAAGCTGCGCGTGACAAGGCGGTCGGTAAGGTTGTTGCTGGGGTATTTGTAGATTATAGAGCAAGGCGTCGAGTGCTTCGCGAAAGGAATGGAGACAAGGCCCATCGTCCCGCTGTGGGATATGAAAGCCACGAACGGACGGCCTTTCAGTTTGTCCAGAATGGCGTCGTTTTTGCAGGTTATGTATTTGCCGAAGTTGCGGTAAAATTCGTCGAAATGCTCGGGCTCTGCGCAATAGCGGCCCAGCATGGACCACATCCCGCGCGCTATGTTTTTCCGCTCGTCCAAAGTTTTTTTCGGAAAGGCCAGCTTTATGTTCTCGTCCGCAAGTCGCGAGTATCTACGGTGGAAGAATCCAGCCGATCGCCCTATGGCCGCGCCCAGTCCGCTTGCCGCGCGCACGGGCAAAAGCTTGAATATGAAGAACATAATATGGGCGAAAAAACTCTCGGCGGGATGCTTTATAAATTCCTTGTAAAACCCGGGGCGCTGGGACGAGATCATGCGCGCCTTCGGGTCCCTGGCGTCCAATACGGCGCCCGCTAGCATAAGGGCCCAAAGGGATTTCGCGAATACGGTTATGGTCCCGCGGTCGAAATAGAACCGCTCGACCCGGACGAATATCACGATAAAGAACAATACAAGCGCCACGGCGCACGTTCGGTATATGAACCTGCGCCGCGAAGATTGCTTGGCATAGGCTATGTATGCCGGGAAAAACGAAAAAGCCGCCAAGGCCGCCGCGCGCCAGAACGAAGCCTCCACCGGCAGGGTGGGCAGCATGTCGAAACTTAGCGCGCTCCATAATTTTTCAAGCATGATCCCTTTACTTCTACTACGATTTGGGGTATAATGCAATAGAAAAAGGAGGCCTTATGGAAAGGAACGAGACTTTGATATTGGCGTTGGCCCAAGTGTGCCAGGGCCTTGCGGGCTCGCGCGATTTCGGCGATGCGGCGCGGAAAGCCTATGCGGTGCTGGCCGAGCTTTACGACCGTGGCGCCGCCCCTGCCGCAGGCGTTGCCGCGATAAAGGATTCGATAGGCGACGATTATATAGTGTGCTTGGAAGACGGCCGGAAAATGAAGATGCTGAAACGTTATCTGAAAACCCATTTCAATATGACGGAGAAAGAGTATAAGGAGAAATGGGGCCTTCCCGCCGATTACCCGATGATAGCGCCCGCATACGCCAAGGCGCGCTCTAATCTCGCGCGCAAGTTCGGCTTTGGCGCGCGGCGCTGATTTTTTGCCCTTGCAATTGGGAAAAAACGGGGATATAATACGCTCCGGCCTTGTATGAAAGGCTTGTTCGGGTGTGGCGCAGCGGTAGCGCAGTTGACTGTTAATCAATTGGTCGTAGGTTCGAATCCTACCACCCGAGCCAAGATTGCCGGCGTCCCTCGCGGGGCGCTATTTTTATCTGATGGGCTTGGCTTTGGACCGGTTCAAAGTAGATAAAACCCGTAAAAATCCGACGGCACAAAAATAAAAAAGATCAAAAATTTCCACACGTAGGTTTCCCAAGCCTTTCATTGTCCTGGGTCCGACCGGGCTATTTTCTTGTTTCTCGTTGCTTTTGATAGTCCGGCGGTTTATAATTGAGTAAGGAATAAAAAGGACTTGATAACTATGACAAAAGCCGGCATGCTTTCTTTTATAGATGCGCAGCATATATTGATGCTTACAACCATGAACGGCTTGCAGCCGGAAACTCGTGCTTTGATAAACATACGCAACAAACGCATAGCGCCTCATTTGGTGAAATATTTCAAGAATAACGATAGAATTTTGTTTATCACAAACACCCATGCGGATAAAATATCGCAAATCAGAAAATGCAGCGCCGCGAATCTCTATGCATATGACGATAATTTCAACGGATTGCTTTTGATAGGCGAGGTTGAAGAAATCACGGATGCGGACACCGTAAATTCCCTTTGGGACGATTCTTGGAAAATGTATTATCCGGATGGAAAAGATGGCGGCGATTTTTCCGTATTGGAGTTTAACCCAAGGCGATTCAAGTCTTATAGCGGCAATGGCTTTGTAAAAAACAAAGGGACGATTTAACCGGCATTATTTTTGAAGATGTGGATTCTCTTTGCCAAGTTGGCTAAATTCTCGGGGTTGTCGGCTCGATAACTGCAAACCGCCCCGATCCAGGATTGCAGGCATCCCTCGC
>JAIRTB010000032.1 GCA_031255155.1 Rickettsiales bacterium | reverse complement strand
CGGTCGACGGCGCCCGCGTCCGCGCCGGAATCCGGCTCGTCCAGAATGCAAAGGCTGGCGTCCGAAAACAGCATCTCCATGCATTGGGCGATCTTTTTCTCCCCTCCGGAAAAGCCGGCCCCGTATGCGCGGGACATCCACTCGCGCGGAACCCCGGCGATGGCGGAGTATTCTTTCGCGAGCCGCGCAAATTCCGGGGCGCTCAAAGGCTCCTTTCCCCGGGCCGCGCGCAATGCGTTCGCCGAGTTTTTAAGCAGGGAGGATACGGCAAGCCCGTCGATGGCTGGCATGTGCTGCGGAGCGAAAAAAATCCCGCGCGCGGCGATTTCGTGCGTGGCAAGTTGGGCAAGGTCCTGTCCGTCGAAAACCGCCCGCCCGGATGTGACAAGCAGTTTCGGATTGCGCATGATTGCGTTTGCGAGGGTGGATTTTCCGCTTCCGTTGCGCCCCATTATGACCATGGTCTCCGCGCGGCCGAGTTCAAGGCTCGCGCCGTGCAGAATCTCTTTTCCGCCGCCCGATACGGCAAGGTTTTCGACAACAAGCATTCAATCCTCCATGGTTATGTTGACAAGCTCGCGCGCCTCCATTGCAAATTCGGCGGGCAGTCGCTTTACTATGTCGCTTGCGAATCCGTTGACGACAAGGGCTTTTGCTTTTTCCTCCCCTATGCCGCGCAGGGCAAGCAGAAAAATCTGCTCGGGGGATATGCCCGAAACGCTGGCCTCGTGCTCGCAGACGGCGCTTTCGCATGCGCACTCGATAGAGGGCATGGTTATGGATTCCGCGTCCGGGCCTATGATCATTCCGTCGCACTTGGTGAAATTGCGGGCTCCGCGGGCGGAGCTGGCCACGCTTACAAGCCCGCGATAGCCTTGCCGCGCATGGCCGGTGGCGACGCCTTTGGAATAGATGACGCTCGAAGATTCCTCTCCGATATGTATCATCTTGGTGCCGGTGTCGGCTTGCTGGAAATCGCGGGAAATGGCCATGGAATAGAACTCGCCCCGGGCGCGCTTTCCCGCGAGGATGCACGAGGGATATTTCCATGTTTTCGCCGAGCCGACCTCCATCTGGACCCAGGAAATGGCCGCGTCGTCGTGGACGATGCCGCGCTTGGTGACAAAGTTCAATATCCCGCCCCTGCCCTGCGCCCCTCCGCTGTACCAGTTCTGCATCGTGGCATAGTTGATGCGCGCGCCGGCCATGGCGGCAAGCTCGACGACCCCGCCGTGGATCTGGAATTGGTCGCGAATGGGCGCCGAGCACCCTTCTAGATAGGTAAGCTCGGACCCCTCGTCTGCGATGATAAGGGTCCTCTCGAATTGTCCGGCCTTTTCGGTTTGCAACCTGAAATAGGACGAAAGCTCGATGGGACACTTGACGCGGGGCGGTATATAGACGAAAGTCCCGTCGCCGAAAGCCGCCGAGTTCAACGCCGCGAAAAAGTTGTCGTCCGGCGCCACCACGCTCGCGAAGTATTTCCAGGCGATGTCGAAATGCTCGCGCAAAGCGGTCGAGATGGGACAGAATATTATGCCAAGGCTGGCCAGCTGGTCCTTGTATGTGGTCGCTACGGAGCGCGAATCTATAACCGCGTCCACCGCTTGGCCGGCAAGGATTTTTTGCTCCTCCAAAGGCACGCCCAAGCGCCGGTAGGCCTCCGCGATCTTTTCGTCCGGCTGTCGCGCCTTGGGCTCGGCGAAGAAGTATATCTCGTCGTATTTGATTGGGTCGTATTGGAACAGGGCCCAGTGGGGTTCGGGCATCTTGCGCCATCGGGCAAAGGCGGCAAGGCGGAATTCCAAGACCTCGCGCCTTTCGTTGTTCTTGGCGGAAATCTCGCGCAGGATGTCCTCGTCGATGCCCGGCCGCGCTATGCGCGAGGTTGCGATAAGGGGGTCGAACCCGGCCGAATAAGGATTGTCGAAAGCCATGGGCGGACTATACAACTCCATTCTTGACTTTGCAAGCCGTTCATATAGAATACGCGTATGGATATAAAAAGGCTGTTCCGCTTCCGCACATATCTTCCAAAGGGCATAACGGGCCGTTTCGTCGCGATGTCGACGATACCGCTGGTGCTGTTCCTGCTGGCGAGCGGCTATGCGTTCTATCGCGCGCACAAGACGGATTCCGCGGCCAAGGCGGCGCTGTTCGCGGGCAATATAGCGACGCTCGTGGATATGTATAGGGAGGTGTCCGACCCCGTGGAATACGAGGATTTCAAAAAGCTGGCCATGGCCAATTTCAATATGGACGTGTCGTTCGAGCCGGGCGCCGGAATCCCGCGTGCGAAAAGGATAGCGCATAGGCTGGACTTGCTTTCGACAAGGTTCATAGAAAAATCGCTCCGGGCCAAGCTTAAATACCCGTTCGTGATAGATGCGGACGAAAATAGCTCGTTTCTCGGGGTAAGGATACGGCTTCCTGCGGGGGTGCTCTCTGCGAACATGTCGCTCCGGGCCGTGTTTTCCAAGGCGATTTACGGGTTCGCCGCGTGGATTGTAAGCGCGGCCGTGCTGTTCGCGCTGATCATGCTGCCGTTCCTTCGGGGCCAGATACAAAGCATAAAACGCTTGACCGCGGCCATAGAAAAGGCGGACCGTGGCGAGGATATAAGCGGGGTGAAGTTCACCGGCCCGCGCCAGATAGTCGACGCCGGCCGGGATATGATAAGGGCGTATTCCGCGCTGAAATCGCACTTGGAGGAAAAAGAGGCGATGCTGCTGGGCATATCGCATGACTTGAAGACTCCGCTCGCGCGCATGGTGCTTGAACTAGAATTCGCGTCCGATAAAGCGCTTGCCTAGACGCTGCTCGATGATGTCGAGGATATGAGGAAGGTGATAGATTCCTATCTTGCGTTCGGCC
>JAIRTB010000013.1 GCA_031255155.1 Rickettsiales bacterium | reverse complement strand
TGTCGATGTTGAGGATGACGGATTCGTCGACGCTGGGCTTGCGCAGCAGGATGGCATAGCGCAGGTCGCTGAAAATCTTGCCCTGGATAAAGCCAAGCTCTTTCGGGGTGAGGTTCCAGTTGGCATAGTCCTCGGGCCTGGCCTGGACATTGCGGAAAAAGATGTGGGTCTGGCATTGCCCGCGGATCACCTCGCCGATGCCAAGCTTGTCTACGACATTGGGCTGTTGGAAAGCGGCCAGATAGGCCTGGCGCTTTTTGCGCCCCTCTTGAAGCCCCGCCACGAAATTCGCGCGAAATTCCGGGTTGGCCAAAAGGGGCGCCGTCTCGTCTATGATGATAAGCGAGGGGCTCGCCGTGCGCCCGGTTATGTTCTGTATGCGGTTCATTATATAAGAGACGACCGCCGGGGCCAGGGTCTCGTCCTCGACCAGATAGGTGAAGTCGAAAGTGTTGAAGGCCGAGCTTAGGTCCAAAGTGTCGTCCTCGGCGTTGAATATGCGCCCGTATTGGTTGTCGTCGACCCAGCGGTAAAGCTCCCTGCGCATTCTGCCGGCCGGGGCGAAGCAGGCCTTGTATAGGTTTTTAAGGGTCCTCTCGCTCGGCGGCAGATAGTCGAAGGCGGTCGTGATGGCCCGGGCGATCTCGGCCTCGCTCGCCGCGTCGTTGGCAAGGGTTATTTCTTTGAGCCAGCGGCGCAGGAATCCGCGGTTTTCCGGGGTGTCGCTGATTCTGAAAGGGTTCAGGAAAGCGGCTTTTCCGCCGTGCTGGGCGTCCTTGTCCTTGGTGTCCCCCTCGAAGTTTATGTATTCGCCGCCGGCGGCATAGGTGAAAATCTCGGCGCCCCTGTGGCGGTCGAAAAAGAATACTTTGAGGTCGTCGAACTTGCGCGACATTCCGGCAAGGAAAGAGTATAGCGTGGTCTTGCCCTGGCCGGTGGGGCCGATAGAGATGGTGTGCGCCACGGCCGAGGGCTCGTCGCTCACATGGAATTGGAATTGATAGGCGGTCCCCTGGCCGGTGGGGAATATGGCTATCGGCGCGTCGCCCCAGTCGCTTTTGGCAAGGCCCTCGGGCTGGCGCTCGAAGTTGAAAAGGGCGGCGCAGGCCCGGGATAAAAGCTTGTATACGCGGGGGCATTGGTCATAGGTGGGGAATTGGGCGAACCAGGATGGCTCCGCCACCCAGCCCTCGCGCACGGGCACCACGCCGTATAGGCGGCAAATCTTTTCTATCTCGAAAACCGCCTTGTCAAGGTCGGCGGGCGAGGATCCCACGACAAAGAAAGTCTCGCTGTAATTGACAAGGGTCTGATGGTCCTCGTCGCCTTGCTCGATAAAGGAAAGGGCGTCGTCGAATTGGCGCAGCACATCGGGGGAAAAGGTGGTCGATGCGGCCATTCTGCGCTGGTTGATAAGGAGTATCTGGGCTTTCAGCTTCGATATGGGGAATATGTTGTGCAGGACGACAAGCTCATAGTTCAGGGCCAGGATGTCGGAAAGCATCTGCTCGTCGGCGGTCCCGGCCTGCTGCTTTATGCCGACGACGGCTGCGTATTTTTCGCGTCCGCCCGAAGAGAATCTGATAAGGCCCTTGTTGGAAAAGAAAATCTCGTCGCTGGACAATAGCTCGGACACCGGGTCGAATACCATGTTTTTGGATTGGGGGTTGGGCCGCGATACAGGGTTGATCAGGTGGGCGAAGAAGACAAGGGGGCTCTCTCCGGCGCCGTCCTCGGACAAGGCCTTTGCCTTGTATTCGCCGAGTATGGCTTTGAGGTTCGAGGCCGCGGTGTCGAGGTCGGCGGGCCCGTCCTTGCGGTTGTTGACGGAAAGGACGATATAGTGCTTGTTTTCAAAGACGGATTCCTGGGCGTGGTCCCATTTGCGGGCTATGTCGCTCAGGGTTTTGTTGTCGGGCTCTGAAACGGGCGGGCTCTTGACGCGCTCGCGTATGGTGAAGATTCTGCATTGCACGGATACCTCGCCAAGGGAATCGAGCCACTTTTTCCTGGCCTCCAACAGGTTGGCGACGGTCTCCGCCCGGGCAAAGGCGACGCTTGCTCCGGCAACCGAGAATACGCGGGCAAGGGATCCGTCCGGGCAAAGTATGGTGGTCTTGTCGCCAAGGATCCGCTCGAAGGGCAGATAGTCGGCAAGGCGTGTGTCGAAAGGCTTGGGCAGGAACCATCCGGACTTTCCCGAAATCAATACGGCCGCGAGGAGGGCGAACCCGAAAATGCCGCAGGCGAAGACGATGTTCCATCCGTCCCCGGTTTCATGGGCGATGTATGTCCAGATGCTAGGCGGCAAATTTGTCCCCTTTCTCCGGAATGGTGGATTTCGTGCGGGCGCTGAAAGAGCTTTTGACGGCAATCATGTTGTCGATGTGCGGCTCGGCGCTGGCTATGGCGGCAAGGATCGCGTGGACGAAAAGGAAGGAAATGATAGAGATCCAGATATATCCGCCGGCGGACAGGGTCAGCATGGCGATTATGACGGTGATGTGCGCGACAAAGTTCAAGGCGGCCAGCCTGAACGGAGCGAAAAACAGCCGCGGCGGAGCGGAAACGGATTTAAGAAGCTCTTCCTTCATGTACCCCTCTGGGGGATTATAAAGGAAAAGGCGCGCGGGCGCAACAAAATTCTTGTTGATTTTCATGGGGGGTGGGGTATCATACGGCGGCGGGAGCGGCGGGGGCGCGCCCGGCCGATTGGGAAATCGTCTAATGGTAGGACAACAGATTCTGGTTCTGTTTATCTTGGTTCGAATCCAGGTTTCCCAGCCAATCTCCCCTTTCCCGCCTATATCGGTAAATATATTTGCAAAAAATAGTTGTTTCTGTTATCCTTGTTTTTTATATAAGGATAATGGAGCGGAAAAATGCCCCGCGCAAGCGCCAAAAAACGCCTTGAACAAATAGTCGCCGAACTCTCCGGCGAACGATATAAAGGCGTGATGTTCCCCCTTTCGCCCCTTAAAAATTTCCGCAGGGCGGACGATAGGAATCTGTCGGATTATAACTATTCGGTAAATGCGCTGGCTTTCTTCGTCCTGGCCATAGCCGACCGGTTGCTTGACGAGATTCGCCTCGACGGGGAAAAGATAACTCTTTCTGTCGACAGCGCCTGCCGCGATCCGGCGGAGCAGGAGGAAAAATATAACGAATGGATGGCAAGATGCGCGCAAGACCCCTCTTTGAATCCGACGCAGTTTTATAATCCCGGCATATCCCGCGGCCCGCATTCCGTAGGGGGAGGCATAGACGCGGTCATGCTGGGCAGGACCCACTCGAAAGACTTGCTCAAAGCGGGCGCCTCCCCGGACGGGGCGTGGCTGCCGCAAGAGGCCGGGGACAGGATAAAGGCCTCGTATTTCAAAAGGTTCAAGCAAGGGTGGGGTCCGGGGCTTTCCGCCTCCATGCACCAGACATCGCACGCGGTTCTTACCGCGAAAGGGCGCCGGGATCCAAAGGCTGTCAAGGCCGTGGCGAACAATAGGTTCCTGAATGCGTTGTTTTCCGCGCTGCCGTTATCCACGCCCATAAACGACGAGTATTGGCACTTGCAGCTGCGCGATTACGCCGACAAGACCAATACCGGCGGCTTGCCGTCGTTTCCTTTGCTGTTCGAGGCGGATTATGGGAAACAGGACTTCAAGGCGGTGGCGAGGATGTCGGACCATATATTGAATCTCGCGGACGAGGTAAAGGATAGGCCGGTGTATTACCGCGCGCGCATAGTCCCTGGCCATAGGATAAGGTTCGGCGAAGAATCGCGTGCCGACGAGCCTTCTATGGGAAGCAAAAAGAGCCTGTTCGCGCGTCTTGATACGATAGTGCGCCGAAGGGATAAGGCGCTGGCCGTGTTGTCCAAGAAAAAATTGGCGGCGGCCGTGTCCAAGCAAACGCCGCGCTCCGAAAGATAGCCCAAAACGCCCTCGCCCGCATAACCCCCTCCCTCGCCAGCATAGCGCCAAAACCTCTTGCCCGCCTACCCCTCGC
>JAIRTB010000003.1 GCA_031255155.1 Rickettsiales bacterium | reverse complement strand
TATCCAGAATCGTTGCCGACGGAAACGTCAAAATCGTGGACGGGCAAGAGGAAATGTTCGGGGACACGGCAAACTATAATCCCGCAACGGGGCTTGCCTCGATCACCGGAAACGCCAGGTTCAAGAAAGGCCCGGGCGCCGAAATCAACGGCGGCAAGATAATCTATGACATGAAAACCGGCGTGGCCAACATCCTGCCATCCTCGGCGGACGAGAAGGTTACCGGGACATTTTCCACCGGCGCGGGCGCGAAAAAATGAACAAGGAAATACACGTAAGAAACATATCGAAATTCTTTAACAAGCGCCCCGTCCTGCGCGGCGTATCGCTGAACTCGCGCCAGGGCGAGGCCGTCGGCCTTTTGGGCCCGAACGGAGCGGGAAAGACCACCTGCTTTTACTGCATAACCGGCCTTATCACCCCGGACAGGGGGCAGATTTTTCTTGGCCAGGACAACATAACCCACATTCCCTTCTATCGCCGCGCGCGGCTGGGCATCGGCTATCTGCCGCAGGAAAGCTCTATTTTCAGGGCTTTATCCGTCGAGGACAACATCATGTCCGTATTGGAGGCGGTCGAGGCGGACTTGGAGCGGAGAAGGCAGACGCTTGACGGACTGCTGGCCGAATTTTCCATAGCCCATTTGCGCGAATCGCCTTCGATCGCCCTTTCCGGAGGAGAGCGCCGCCGCCTGGAAATCGCACGCGCCCTTGCGACTTCGCCGGATTTCATACTGCTGGACGAGCCTTTCGCCGGGGTCGACCCCATTGCCGTCGAGGACATAAGGACCCTTGTCCGCCACCTTAAAGACAAGGGCGTGGGCGTGCTTATCACCGACCACAATGTGCGCGAAACCCTTGAAATATGCGACCGCGCCTATGTGCTCCACAACGGAGAAATCCTTGCCCACGGGAAGCCTTTGGAGCTTGTCGAAAACGCCGATGTGCGGCGGGTCTATCTTGGCGAGAAGTTTCGGATGTAGGGGCGGCTTGGCCGGGACTTGCCCATGCGGCCGTATTCAAGGCCGCGCGGACGGCGGCGGGGTGTAAAGAGCGCGGGCGAGGCGGGATACGCGATGCGCGGTTAATCTTGCCTATGCGGCAGGGGCTATAAACAATGCGGGATTTTTCAATCACCAAAAACCGCTTTGCAATTTTTCGGCGGGGAAGCCGAGAAAATTTCCGCCGCGCATGTCGACGGAAATTTTTGACCTTTTCTCTTGCGGCGGATTTTTTTCGTGCTAGCATATTATTATGACTTTTTATCAACACGGCGGAAAGATCAGGCTTTGGGCGCGTATCCTTGCCGTCCTGGCCCTTGTCTTGATTTATTCGAGGGGCGGGCGGGACGAGAGCATGACTTTGCGCGCGAATTTCGACCGCGCGGACGGGCTTGAACCCGGCGCGCCGGTGCGGCTTTCCGGCATAGAGATAGGCAAGGTGGCCGGACTGCGCCTTAAATCCGACTATTCCGTAGATGTCGCCATGAAAGTTTCGCGCGGAGCCAAAATTCCCGAGGACAGCCAGGCCTTTATATTCACGGACGGCCTGTTGGGCGCGAAATACATAGAAATTTCCGCCGGGGGCAGCGGCGAATTTATGCTTGAAGGCGCGGATTTCGACTATACACAAGGCTCGGTGGACCTGCCTTTCCTTATCGGACGCGGCGTGGAATCCATTATCCGCGGACAATCGTCAAGCCCGGGCCGAGGCCGGACATCCGGCCAAAGCCAATCGTCAAGCCCGGGCAGGCCATCCGGCCAAGGCCAATCGTCAAGCCCGGGCAAGCCGTCGGAACGCAAGCCATGATGCATTTCATATACGCGGACGAGCGGTGGGACGCTGCTTTCGAGAGCATCGCCTTGCGCGTGGCGGATGTTTTGCGGACTCGGGGCGAAATCTCGATCCTTCTTGCCAACGACGAGGCCATACGCCGATACAACCGCGAGTGGAGGGGCATCGACGCGCCCACAAACGTGCTTTCTTTCGCGACCGGGGACGACGAGCTGCCCGGCGACATCATATTATCCATCGACACTTTGCGGCGCGAGGCCGAGGACGAGGGGATATCTTTGGAGGCGCATTTCGCCCACATGGTCTGCCACGGCCTGCTCCACCTTGACGGATACGACCACATCGACGACAAGGACGCGGAGGAAATGGAGGCTCGCGAGGCCGAGGCTTTGGCGGCGGCGGGGTATGCCCTATGAAAAAACTTTTGGCTATCGCATTTTTTTCGCTTGCCTCTTGCTTCGCGCCGCAAAAGAATAAAACGCGCGTCGCAGAAGAATTAAAAACCGCATTAGACACATTGGAAAGAATAGACAAAGCCCAGAGAGAAAATCAAAGGCGGCGGCTGGACAAACATTCTTCGCAAAAAACTTATGAAGCTAAACCCTCGGATGACGGACATATACTTGCCGACGATGAAAAATCCGACGCCTATCATTATGACGATCTAGAAAAAAACCCCGGCACAGGCGATAGAGCATCATACAAAAAATTGGAGAAAGGGCAGGGCAATTGAATAAGGCGCCGTCCATAAAAACATTCGCGAAAGCGTCGGCGTTCCTTGGCTGCGGCGCGGCGGGATTCCTTATGTTCCCGCCATACAACCTCTGGCTTTTCGGGTTCGTTTATTTTTCGGCGCTATACCGCGCGTGCCTTGCCGCGAAAGGGCCGCGGCAGGCTTTTCGGCGCGCGTGGATTTATTCTTTCGCGACCAATATCGGCGCCTATGTCTGGCTTGTCCATCCTTTCAGCTTTATCGGCCTTGGATGGCTCGGGTGGATCGCCATGCCCGCCGGGGCGGCCTTCCTTGCCCTATACGGAGGGCTTGCCGGAATGGCGGCGAAACGCGGAGCCTTGGCTTTCGCGGCGGCATGGGCCTTGGCGGAATGGGCCAGGGGATGGCTGTTTTCCGGATTCCCCTGGAACCCCGTCGCGGCCGTATGGAGCGAGACGCCCGCGGTTTTACAGGCGCTTTCCCTTGCCGGGACATACGGGCTTTCCTTTCTAAGCGTATTCGTTTTCGTATTGCGGCGGAGCGTAGTTCCGAGCCTGGCCGCCCTGGGCGTTTTGGCTTTCGGACTGCTGCGCATGGAGGAGGCCGCATCGTCGGGGCGGAAAGTCCGCATCGCGAACCTTGAAAGCGAGACGCCCCTTAACTCGGACCCGAACAACATATTCAGGCTGGCCCTGCTTTCCAAAGCCGAGGGATGGGAGGATGTCGACCTGTTCGTATGGCCCGAATCGGCGATAGCGGCCGACCCCACCATCGACACGGGCGCCCTTTCGTTCCTGGCCGCAGAAAACAACCTGAAATCGGCCATAGCATTCGGCTTCAACCGCCACGAAATCCACGACGGCCAGGTCGAGATATTCAACTCTATGGGCGTGGTATCGCGCGCGGGGATCCAAGCGGTCTATGACAAAAAGCATCTGGTCCCGTTCGGGGAATTCGTCCCTTGGAGATGGTTCCTGCCCATCAAGAAATTCACCGAGGGGATGCGCGATTTTTCGCCCGGAGAGGGGCCCTTCGCCATAGAAATCAACGGCTCGCGGGCGGCCGCCCTTATATGCTACGAAATAATTTTCCCGGGGCTGCGCCTTGGTTCGGGCGAGGAATACATAATCACCATATCGAACGATGTATGGTTCGGCGAAAGCGGCAAGGCCCAGCACTATGCCCTTGCCAAAATGCGCGCGGCCGAAGAGGGCGTCCCAGTCGTCCGCGCCGCGAACAGCGGCTTTTCCGCGGTCATAGACCCCTATGGCAGGGAGGCGAAGGCTTTGCGCGGGCAAGGGGTTTTGGACGCGGACATGCCCCGGCGGATCGGGCGGACGCCGTTCTCGCGGACGGGAAACCTGCCCATAGCGATGCTTTTGATTTTAATTGTTGCAGCGCGGCGCAAAAAGTGATATAATTCCGACAACGCACGCATTGGGTTTCCGAGCGCGGCCAGACGGAACGCCCCGGCGGAGATTTCGAGAAAAGGACCGGAAAATGATAAAGATCTTGATTTGCGCAATAGCGTTATCGGCGGCCTTGCCCGCCCAAGCGGCAAGGGAGCGCAAGTCTTCCGAGCGCAAGGCCTCGACGAACAGGAGGGGCCATTCGACCCGTCCGGCGAACCGCTATACCGTCGCGGGAAGCGGGCCGCTGACCACGACAACATCCGCGCCCGTCAAAAAGACCAAGACCCAGGACGAGATCGACGCGGACAACAAGGCCGCATGGGACGATTTCGTATTCGCATACACCCCCTTCAAGAGCGCTTTGGACGATATGGTTTCGCATTGCTCGAAAGCGAAGGACGACATGGATAAAATCGCGAAATCCATGGGGTTCATAAAAGCCTCGGGCGGGTGGGCCGTCGCCGGCGGAGTTATCGGCGCGGCGGCGGGCGCCGTCAACATCTGGCAGACCGGCGAGCAAGAAAAGTTGGAGGATAATCTTGCAAAAGCCAAAGAGAGGGAAGGTGTGAATATATGGATAAAGGAGAGGGATTCTAGTGGCAAGGCTATATCGTATACGACCGAAGCAAAAGAATTTTGTGACTTTAAAAGTGCGTTAGATGAAATAAAAATTGTGCCCAAAGAGAAAAAAATATGGCGAATTGATGACAAAGAAGAAAAAAATAAGCATGAGTATTATACTAACGATATAAAAAAAGCCGATGGATATATAGAAGGTAAAGCAGAGAATCCAGATTCTATTGATTTGTCCAAGAATATGCTATTCTATACTCATGATAATTTTAAAAACGAGTATGGTGAGTATACTAGTGATCTAAAAAAAGCCGCTGGATATAAGGAATCCGAAAGCTTGATAGAAAGAGGAGTTATTACAGATGAAAGGGAGCTTAAAACTGCTAAAAACTGGTTGAACGAGCATGATGACTCTATTAAGAAAAAGCAAGCA
>JAIRTB010000097.1 GCA_031255155.1 Rickettsiales bacterium | reverse complement strand
CGGAAAAGTACGCTTTCGTAATTAGAGCGGTTTCTTCAACTGGATCATCTTCCGTTAAAATTAGCGCCGGCAGAAGACGCCGAATTGCCACCGGAGGAACTGCCACGGTCAATAACGCTAGCGGAATTAGAGCGGTATCTGCAACTGAAAAATCTTCCGGAAAAATATGAGCCGGCAGAAGCAAAAACAAAGAAACCGACACAGGAATCGCGGTCAATAAAAGACGGCCGGGGCGAGCGTTAAAGCGCGGCGGCGCCGAACGCAAGCCAACCCTTTGTCAAATGCCAAACATCAAAGCGCGTTCGCGAGCGGCTCGCCGCCAAGGATATGGAAATGCAGGTGGGGAACCGCCTGGCCGCCCCATTTCCCTATGTTGGCCACCACCCTATAACCATTGCCATCCAAGCCAAGGCCAAGCGCAACCTCGCGCACCAGGTCAAGGACGCCGGCCTTTTCCTCGGCGCCTGCGCGGCCCAGAAAATCGGTCAAGTCCGCATACTCTCCCCTGGGGACGACCAACACATGCACCCGCGCCCGCGGAGAGGCGTCGTTGATAGCTATCGCGAACCGGTTTTCGGACACTTTGTCGCAGGGAAGCTCGCCCCTGAGGATCCGCGCGAACACATTGTCCCGGTCATACATGAAATTACCCCTTGATTTATTTCCCAATTCCCGCTATTATATATAAATACGGAATAAAATGCAAGGGACAAATCGCAATGAGAAAGAAAGAAGACCCCGAAATTTCCAAAATCAGGATCGCCGCCCGACACAGCCTTGACAAAGACCCCGGCGCGAAAAATGTAGACATATTCATCGGACGCAAGTTAAAGCTGCGCCGAACCCTGTTGAAAATGTCCCAGGATTCCCTCGGCTCGATAGTCGGCCTTACCTTTCAACAGGTGCAGAAATACGAATCCGGCGAAAACAAGATATCGGCCTCGCGCCTGTTCACCTTTTCCCGCATACTGCGCGTGGACATAGGGTATTTCTTCGACGGACTGGACTCGGAAAAGACCATGCAATTCGACCTGCCGGAAAGGGCCGCAGGCATAGTAACCGATGTGGCCAGGCAATTCGATTCCGTGAACAGCGCGGAATCGGTCCGGCTGTTATCCCTATTCTGGAAAATACCGGACGCGAACAAGCGGCGCAAATACCTTGACATTTTGGAAACCCTTGGCGGGTATTAGACCGCGCGGCGATTATAGATTTCCCGCGACAACCGCGGCGGATCGAACCTTTTCACAAGGGAGAAAAAGGCTTGGCAACCGCGACGAATTTAACTTCCCGCATAAAGCAGAAATAGACTCGACAATCGCGGCGGATCGAACCTTTTCACAAGGGAGAAAGAGGCGCGGCAATCGCGGCGAATTTAACTTCCCGCATAAAGCAGAAATAGGCGCGACAACCGCGACGGCGGGCGCGCAAAATCCGTCCACGCCTATGACTCGTCGTCCGAGGGGGGCGACCCGGGGTCGGAATCAAGCATGGCGGAGGAGCTTTGGGATCGGCGGATTTTCGCCTCTATCTCGGCCGCAACGCCCGGATTGTCGGACAAAAACTGCCGCGCGTTCTCTTTGCCCTGGCCTATGCGTTTCGAGTCATAGCTATAAAAACTGCCCGCTTTTTCGACTATGCCCGCCTTGACGCCAAGGTCGACGATCTCGCCCTCTTTCGATATCCCGCGGTTATACAATATGTCGAAATCGACGGTCTTGAACGGCGGGGCGACCTTGTTCTTCACCACCTTGACCCGGGTTTCGTTGCCAACAACGCTATCCTTGTCCTTGATGGCGCCGGTGCGCCTTATGTCCAGGCGCACGGACGAATAGAACTTCAACGCGTTGCCGCCGGTCGTCGTTTCGGGGTTGCCGAACATTATGCCTATCTTCATACGGATCTGGTTGATGAAGATCACCAGAGTGTTCGACTTCGACACGCTTGCGGTAAGCTTGCGCAGCGCCTGGCTCATCAGCCTGGCTTGGAGCCCCATATGGGAATCGCCCATATCCCCCTCCAACTCGGCCTTGGGGACAAGGGCCGCCACGCTGTCCACCACCACCACATCGAGAGCGCCGCTGCGCACCAAGGTGTCGCATATCTCCAACGCCTGCTCTCCGCTGTCGGGCTGGGATATGACCAAATTCTCGACATCAACGCCTATACGCCTGGCATAGCCGGGGTCCAAGGCATGCTCGGCATCGATGAACGCGCACGCGCCCTTGGCCTTTTGCGCCTCGGCCACAACATGCAGGGTAAGCGTCGTCTTGCCGCTGCTTTCGGGGCCGTATATCTCGACTATGCGCCCGCGCGGCAGGCCCCCTATGCCCAGCGCCATGTCCAGCCCCAAAGAGCCGGTGGAGATCGCCTCGATCGCCTCGGCCTCCCTTTCGCCAAGCTTCATAACCGAACCCTTGCCAAAGCTTTTCTCTATCTGGGCAAGCGCCGCCGCAAGCGCCGCATTCTTGTTATCCGCCATTTCAGATTCCTTTCATCCTTTTCATACATTCCACCTTGATCCACCTTAACCGACGGCCCGGCCCGGCATGCCTTTCGCGCGCATGGCCCGGCGGCGGCGCCCCTTTCAATAATTCCGCACAAGCATGA
>JAIRTB010000024.1 GCA_031255155.1 Rickettsiales bacterium | reverse complement strand
CCTTTATACGCCGCCTGCGCAGGGCGGGGGTTTCCAGTCCGGCCATCATCCTTACCGCCGCGGGGGACACGAAATGCAAACTGGACGGCCTTTCCACGGGCGCGGACGATTTCCTTGCCAAGCCGTTCCTGCCAAAGGAGCTATTCCTTAGAATCGGCATCGCCCTGCGCCGCAAGCACGGTTCGGCGAGTTTTGGATACGACAGGGAAAACGGATTTTTCCATCGCGGCGCCGATTTTTTCAAGCTTTCCGAAACAGAGCAAAAGATCATGGAATATCTTTTGGACAAGAGCGGAGAGGCGGCTTCCCGCCACGATATCGCCGACTTTCTCGGCTCGTCCGTGCGCAGCGTCGATGTGTGGGTCGCCCGCCTGCGCCGCAAGATCGAAACGGATCCCAAGATGCCCGTTTACATCACCACAGTGCGAAATGTCGGATACCGCCTTAAAAAACAAGCGGTTTGAAAAGAATCGTTCTATTGAAAGCGGCTGAAAAGGCACAAAAGGCAAGACGGATTTTTTGTTTATTTTTCCAACACACGAATGGTGCCGTTGGCGAGAATCGGACTCGCGACCCCACCCTTACCAAGGGTGTGCTCTACCACTGAGCCACAACGGCACGCGCGGAATTATATATATTTCCTTTGCAATGTCAAACCGGAAATTGATCCCGACACATATTCGATTGTGGCGCGATTGTTTGGTTGCGGTCCATTTAGACAAAACAGTCTGAAAAATTTTAGGCTGGGCATGCAATTGTCAAATATGGTCTTGACAAAAGATTTTTTTACGATTATCTTTCCAATATACGATTTTATCTTTACAAATTCCTTGGATTGTGTTATAATGTATTTCAAGGAAAGGAAAAAAATAATGGCCGCAGAGCAGAAATCCGAGAAAGACAAAGCTGAACTATGGCGAGACCGTCTGGTCGACCTTAAATCTTTGCTTGGAAATTGGGAATCGTCCGCCGAGGCCGCCGACAATGCGCTGAAAAAAAATATTCCTTTGAACCAATCAGAAGCACCGAACGGAAAATTGTCTTTGGGCAATTCCAAAGAGACCGATCAAAACGCTAATTCTTCCATTATTAAAGCTATCAAAAACCAAGGCAAAGCGGCCTGATTAAAAAAAACTTTGTGGAATTTCGCCGAATGTCCTCGCGTCGATTATATTGCGGATTTCTTGGCGCCGGTTATGTTGCGGATTTCTTGCCGAATGCGGAAAACCTCTTGTTGAACCGGTCCGCCGCGCCGCCGCCTATATCCTTGGTATTACGTTTGCCCGTCCAAGCCGGGTGAGTATTCGGGTCTATATCGAGCTTTAACGGCTCGGTTCTTTTCAAGGTCGAGCGCATCCTTATTTTCTCGCCAGTAGTCATTATCACTTCGTATTCGTTATATTCCGGGTGGACGCCTTTTTTCATTTCGCAAATCCTTTGTTGACTTTCCGTGCCGGGCATTATACTATACATCGACAAAATTGCAAGGAAAAAAAATTGCAGATGATTTTTGTCATATCCGCCCCTACAAACGGCGGGAAAAACACCGTAATGGCCGAGATATTGCGACGCATTCCCGATCTTGCCCATGTGGTTACCACGAATTCCAGGCCCCCGCGCGCCAACGAGATCGACGGCGTAGACTATCACTTCATTTCTTCCGACGAATTTCAGCGCAAAATCAGCGCGGGCGACTTTATCGAATGGGCCCTGGTCCACAACGATTTCAAAGGCGTGCAGAAAAAATCCATATTCGAAGACATTTCCCGCGACAGGGACATAATCATCCAGCTCGATGTCCAAGGCTTTCAAAACATCAAGCGCACCTTGGTCCAGAACTCGGCGGAATACAAAGTCATCGGGATTTTCCTTGAACCGCCCTCCATCGCCGTCCTTAAAGAGCGGTGGGCTTTGCGCGGCGACATGCAGGACGCGTCCGATGTGGAAAAACGGCTTGCCGACGCGGAGATCGAAATGGAACAGCGTTTTTCCTATGACTTTATCGTCATGAACGACGACCTTGCCAAATGCGAGGGCGAAGTCGAGCGAATCATCCGCGACAACATGACGCGTCCGCGCGACGGAGAGTTATTTTGATGAAGGTGCTTTCCAAGCCCTCCCTTTCTTCCCATGTTTCGGGCGGCAATGCGGCGGGCGGCGGCATCCTTGACCTTGCGGACAAATTCGACGCCTTTTTGATCGACCTACACGGCGTTATTTGGAGCGGGGCGGGCCTATACGACGGCGCGGCGGAACGGGTGGAGGCTTTGCGCGCCCTTGGCAAGAAAGTCATATTTGTGTCGAACTCGCCAAAACCGGTCGCTTTCGTCGAGAAGAACGCGGGCAAGCTGGGCGTGAAAAAAGGCATACATTACGACGAGATCATCACATCTGGCGAAGTCGCCCGATCCGTCCTTTATTCTTCCCGCCTTGCTTTCGCGAAAAATTCGTCCCCGAAAAAATACTTTATGCTATACGGGGAGGGCTCTATTTTCGACGGCTCGCCCTATGAGCGCGCCGAGAAACTGGAAGACGCGGATTTCGTTTTCCTTACCTGCCGCATGCCATACGCTCCGGAGGGATTCGATTATGTCGAGCGCAAGGGAGGAGGGGGATTTTACGCCATGGAGCGCGAAGCTTGGGGCGAAATCCTTGGCCGGTACCTGCGCCTGGACATGCCATTATTGAATGCCAACCCGGATTTTTTCGCTTTCAATGACGCCGGAGACGGAAGCTTGAAAAAAATCGTCGTCGAAGGGGCCATAGCGAATCTATACGAATCCATGGGCGGGGAAGTCGTCGAATTTGGAAAGCCCAGGGCCGAGATTTTCGAGCTTGCCATATCCCGGCTGGGCGGCATAGACCGGACGCGCACGGCCATGGTCGGCGACACCATACGCACCGATATCAAAGGCGCGAACCTCGCGGGGATAAAATCCATACTTTGCACCGGAACCGGCGTGACCGCGGACGCTTTGGCGGGCGGGGCACGGCTTGACGAACTATGCGAAAAGGGCGGCGGGAAGCCAGATTTCCTCATAGACCGCGTGTAGCGGTATATAAATACCTCTATATTTTACACTTGACTTTGGCGGGGGCGGAGGTATAATCCGCCATGTTCAACAAACGGGCAAATCGAATGACTCAGAAACCCTATACCGCGACCTTGAAATCGGTAGAGCGAAAGTGGTTCGTTATCGACGCCGAGGGCGTGGTTTTGGGCCGCCTTGCCGCGGTCGCCGCAACATACCTTCGCGGCAAGCACAAGCCTATATACACTCCGCACATCGACACGGGCGACTATATCATCATAACCAACGCCGACAAGGTCAAGACTACCGGGGGCAAGGCCTCTAAAAACAAATTCTTCTATCATACCGGATTCGCCGGGGGGATAAAAGAGCGGCTGTGGTCCACCATCCTTGGCGGGCGCCATCCGGAACGCCTTGTCGAAAAGGCTATCGAGCGTATGATTTCCCGCAATCCCCTTGGCCGCGCAATGATGAAAAAGCTTTTCGTCTATGCCGGTCCCACCCACAAGCACGAGGCGCAGAAGCCTGTCGCCCTTGACATTGCGAACATGAACCCCAAGAACAAAAGAGGCGCCCTATGACCGAAGAGAAAAAATCCTCAGCCGGAATAGCCGACGACACGGCGGGGAAAACCGCTGGCGCGGAGAAAAAGAGCACCGCCAAAAAAACCGCTTCCTCCGAGGACAAGGCCGAGGGCATAAAGCCTGCGGCGGCGAAAAAATCCTCCGCCGAGGCGAAAGCTCCCGCCGCGAAGAAACCCGTAGCGAAAAAGGCCGCGGTCAAACCTTCATCCAAATCCGCAAAGGCCGAAGCTAAAAAAGACGTCAAGGTCGAAACCATTAAAAAAGTCGGCGCGCGATCGAAAGTCATCGAGGGCGATGCCGTTAAAACCGAGCCTCCAAAAGCGAAAACCACGCCTATGCGGCCCGCCTCCTTACGCATTGAAAAGCCGTCGAAGGACAAAACGGCGCGCGACGCCAAGGGCAGGGTATACGCCACCGGCAAGCGCAAGTCTTCCATCGCCCGCGTATGGCTTTCCTCGGGCAGGGGGAATATCGTCGTCAACGGAAAAAACTGCGACGATTATTTCCGTCGTCCGGTGCTGAAACTTCTTATCAACCAGCCTTTCCAGATTGCCGGACGCGAGGGGTCATACGATGTATTCGCGACCATAGCGGGCGGCGGCCTATCGGGTCAGGCGGGCGCCTTGAAGCACGGAATTTCGATCGCTATCGCAAGATTCGAGCCCGAACTGCGCCCCGCCATCAAAAAGGCCGGGTTCCTTACCCGCGACCCCCGCGTCGTCGAGCGCAAGCATTACGGCCACAAAAAGGCCCGCCGTTCATTCCAGTTCTCGAAACGATAGAAACGATAGGAGATTACAATGGCCAACCACAAATCCAGCAAAAAACGCGTCATACGCAACGAGAAAAAGCGTTTGGAAAACAAATCGCGTCTGTCGAAAATCCGCACTTTCGTCAAAAAAGCCTTTAAGTTCTTTTCAGGCGGGGCGGGAGGCCTTGGCGGAGAGGAAGCAAAGGCGCCGGCTTCGGGAAAAGGCTCGGCTTTGGCGGCGGCGAATTCCCAGCTTGCCAAAGGCGTCAAAACAGGCGTTGTATCCAGGCGCAAAATGGCGCGCACCATGTCGAAGCTATCCAAGCTTGCGAATCGGGCGCAACCCGCGAATCAGAGCGCCCAGGCGGAATGAAACTAGATCCCGTCTTGCACGATGGCAAGTGGTGTTTTTGCGCGGCGGGGCAAGATGCTTTGATTCCCGTCGAGGCCATTGCCATGTTCCGCGAGAGCGAGGGGACGACTTTCATCCTATCCGCCCAAGATGCTGAAAAACTTGGCTTGTCGGCTATATTTTACGCAAGGTGGATCGAGATTTCCGCGGACACTTCCTTGGATGAAACGGGCATAACGGCCGCTATTTCAGCAAAGCTTGCCGATGCGGGAATAAGCTGCAATGTATGGGCGGCGAACAATCACGACCATATTTTCGTGCCTTTTCCCCTTGGGCGGAAGGCTTGGGAATTATTGAAAGAATTATGATTCCTTTACGAAAGCGCTTGTCTTGAACAGCATTCTTGCGAAAGTGCGCTGGCGCTTGGCGTAGCGTCTTTGGTCCAATATGACGCGGCGGCGCATTTCGTCCCTATCTATTACGCCTTTTACATAATCGCGGATATGCCTTATGCCGCAGACTTTCTCTATCGGATTTTCCGCCACATACGGCAGAGCGGCGACTTGGTCGACGACGCCTTGCGCCATCATTTTGTCGAAGCGTTCCTTTATGCGTGATTCCAGCCGGGCTATCGGGAGGTCCATTATTTCAAGCCGGAATTTTTCATCCACCAGGCGTTCGCGCGGCAAAGACTGGAAATAGGACAATGGCTTTTTTGTCGCGCGGAACACCGCAACGGCACGGTTTATCCTTTGGGTATCCCGCGGCGGAATCTTGGCGGCGAGGATCGGGTCGATACGGAGCAATTCCTCGAACGTGCCGTCATTTATGCGCGGGACATCGGGAATGGGAGAGAGGCCCTCTATCAGCGCTTGGACATAAAAACCCGTGCCGCCGACGAACAGCGGAGTTCGGCCCATTTCCCTTGCCCCTTCTATCGCTTGGGCGGCCATGCGGCAATATTTCTGTGCATCCAGATCGAAACTTGGCGGCGCAAAGCTATACAATAAATGCGGGACTGCGGCGAGCTCGCGCCTGCTTGGCGCGGCGGTAAGGAGCGGCAGGTCTTTGAAAACCTGACGGGAATCGATATTTATAATCGCGCAGTTTTCTTTGCGCGCCAGGCCGAGCGCGAAATCGCTTTTCCCGCACGCGGTCGGGCCGAAAATGATTTTTATTGTTGCGTCCTTGTCCATAATGATGCACAATAGCTCAAATGTTTGCGAAGTTAAAGCAATTTTTCAGGCGCGGCAAGATCGATGCCGATGCCCTTTTCGAGATTCTTGTCGAAGCGGACACCGCTCCGGATTTGGCTTTGGAATTGACCGAACCTTTGCGCAAGCTTGGCCACATAGACGAGGCGGAGCGGGTTTTGCGCGGGAACATAGCCGGGCTTTTGACGCCATGCGAGGCCGAGCTTGACCTATCGCGCAAGCCGTCGGCCATACTGCTTTTCGGAGTGAACGGCGCGGGAAAGACCACCACTTGCGGCAAGCTGGCCCATTTGTTCGCCGGACAGGGAAAGCGCGTCTTGATCGCCGCGTGCGACACTTTCCGCGCATCGGGGGCGGAGCAGCTTGGCGAATGGGCGGACAGGGCCGGAGCGCGGTTCTTTTCCCGTCCCGGAGGCGACCCCGCGGCGGCGGCTTTCGACGGGATGAAGCAGGCTATCGCGGAAGGCGACGACATAGCCCTGTTCGACACCGCGGGAAGGCTTGGCAACAACCAATCCCTTATGGCGGAATTGGAAAAAACCGTCCGCTCGGTCGAGAAAGCCGGAGGGCGGCCCGTAAACATACTGGTCCTAGACGGAAACGGGGGGCAGAACTCTATCGCCCAATACGAAAACTTCGGCGCCAACATCCGCATCGACGGAATCGTCGCGACCAAAACGGACGGCTCGGCAAAGGGCGGATTCCTGCTTTCCCTCGCCCGCCGCCACAAGGCGAAAATATTCTTCTCCACACACGGCGAGGGCATCGGGGACATCTCCCCTTTTCGCGCCCAAAATTTCGTTGCCAGAATGTTCAAGCAATGATACTATAAACCACAAACTTAAAACTATAAACTTAAAGGAAAAATGACATGTTCGGACTATTCAAGAAAAAAACCGCCCCGGCCGGCGACCAAAAGGCCAAGAAAAAGCGCGGACAGCGCGGGCGCCGCGGCAACGCCAAGCGTTTTGCCAACGGGGACGGCGCGTCGGTCCTGCCCCTTAAAACCTCGGGCAAGACAATTACCCACATGAACCTCGATGTAAACGACGCCCGCGTTTATTTCGGCGCCCTCGGCGGCATGGAGGAGATAGGCTGCAACCTTTATCTTTACGGCACGGGCGGAGATTGGATCATCGTCGACCTGGGCATAGGATTCGCGGACGAACGCCTGCCCGGCGCTCAGCGCAGGATACCCGATGTATCCTTCCTCAAATCCATAAAGGGGCGCATTCGCGGCATATTGCTTACCCACTCGCACTATGACCATTTCGCGGCCATCGCCGATGTATGGGAGGAGATACGCTGTCCCGTGTGGGGGACTCCGTTCGCGCTTGAAATGCTCGCCCACATGCTTG
Organism: Rickettsiales bacterium; assembly: GCA_031255155.1. Lineage (GTDB taxonomy): Bacteria > Pseudomonadota > Alphaproteobacteria > Rs-D84 > CACZYB01 > WQWV01. Next base: position 674 of record JAIRTB010000024.1, on the reverse strand, counting down.
CCGAAAAAGGCCTTGGGCGGAAGGTCGAGATGAACCGCGTCGACCCGGCGGGCGAATCGTTCAAGCTGGGCGCTTTCGAAGTCGAATACATCCACGCCACCCATTCGATACCGGAAAGCAGCTTTATCGTCTTGCGCACCCCACAGGGGCTGATCTTTCATTCGGGGGATTTCCGTTTCGACCCCGAGCCCGTAATCGGAGCCACCACCGACATGGAGCGACTGGCCGAGCTTGGCCGCGAGGGCGTCCTTGCCTGCATGTGCGAATCGACGAACTCCCTTATTCACGAATCGGGACGCACCGAAAAGACCGCCGCCGAGGAGCTTTTCAAAACCATGTCCTCGATCAAATCCGGCAAGATCGTCGTTACCTGTTTCGCCACAAGCATCGCCCGGGTGTCGAGCGTTTGGGAGGCCGCGAAAAAGCTTGGCCGAAAGCTGGCCGTCGCGGGACGCTCGTTCCATATAAACATCGCCGCGGCGAAAAAGTGCGGCTATTTATCCGACCTTGACTATATCGAAATAAACGACGCCGTAAAAATGGCGGACGACGAGGTCATATACCTTTGCACCGGGACCCAAGGCGAGCCCAGGAGCACAATAACCCGCCTGGCCTCGGAGACCTATGCCAACCTGCACATAGGCGCGGGGGACACGGTCATATTTTCCAGCCGG
>JAIRTB010000095.1 GCA_031255155.1 Rickettsiales bacterium | reverse complement strand
GATGGATATAGCCAAGGGGGCCAAGTTCACAGGCACGGCGGCGGGCCTTGTGTGGATGAGCGATTTCACGCGCGGCCTTTGGTGGACGATTCCGCTGGGGCTGGTGTCGGTCGTGGTGGGTGTGTATCTTTCCTTTTCGCGGTGGACGGGCCGGGCGCGGGTGGTGTTCGACGGGTTTCCGCCATGGTCGCTGTATAGGATGTTCACCGGGGTGAGCTGGCTGATGTCGCTTGCCGCGCTGGTCGAGGCCGGCACCCCTATATCCAAGGCCATGCAGAGCCTGAGGTCCAGCGCGACGCCGTATCTGGACGAAAGGATAGACCGTGCGCTTTCGTATATGAAGAACGGGGACAACCTGGGCACGGCGTTAAAGAACGCCAAGATGCATTTCCCGGACGACAACCTGATCGGCGATTTGGAGATATATGCCGAGCTGGATAATTTCGAGGCCGCGTTGAATGCCGTCGCGGACGATTATCTTGAACAGTCGATACATAATATCAAGGCCCAGGCCGGCGCGCTGAACTCGTTCGCGCTTTTGCTGGTGTCGGGCATAATCGCGTGGGTCCTTTTCGGCGTGTTCGACATGCAGAATCAGGTCCAGACCGCGATGTAAAAAGCCTTGACACTCCGCCTTGTTTCTGCTTGATTAAAAGGAATAAAAGGAAAAAATAATGGCCGCAAGATCCGATGTAATCCGTGAAATATGCAAAAGAAAGCCCTATTTCTTCGCCTCCGATGTCGAAAGGATAGTGCGCGCGATAAACAAGGCGATAGAGCACTTCCTGCTCGAAGGCAAGCATATAGAGCTGCGCTCGTTCGGCGTGTTCGCGCCCAAGAAGTTGAAGCAGAAAGAGGCCTCGAACCCGCGGGGCGGCCGGCTGTTCCTTCCCGCCCGCACAAGCGTGAAGTTCAAGGCCGGCAAGCGGCTTTTAAGGCTTGTGAACGGCGATGTGTCGTCCGACTGAGGAGTTTTGATTATGAATTGGCTGCGCGATGTCCTGCGCCCTAAGATAAAGACTTTGTTTTCCAAGGCCAAGGATGTGCCCGGGAATTTGTGGATTCCCTGTCCCAAGTGCCAGACTCTTTTGTATAAAAAGGATGTCGACAGACACTTGAATGTGTGTCCGCGTTGCGGCTTTCATCTGCCCATGTCCGCGTCCGGCCGGTTTTCCATGCTGTTCGACCACCGCCGATTCGCGCGCGTCCCCGTGCCGCCCGTGGCCGAGGATCCGCTTGGGTTCAAGGATCACAAAAGATACAGGGACCGCCTTGCGCAATATAGGGATCAGACGGGGATGGACGACGCCGCGTGCGTGGCCAGCGGCAAGATCGGCGGCGTCGACAGCATAGTGTTCGTGCTGGATTTCGAATTTATGGGGGGCAGCATGGGCGTGTTCGTGGGCGAGGCGTTTCTTGCCGCGGCCAAGGCGGCGGTTAAAAAAAAGGCGCCCCTTGTCGCCGTTGTGTCAAGCGGCGGCGCGCGCATGCAGGAGGGGATATTGTCCTTGATGCAGATGTCAAGGACGACTCTTGGCGTGAACATGGTCCGCGATGCCCGTCTGCCGTATATAGTGGTCATGGCCAACCCGACGATGGGCGGGGTAAGCGCGAGCTTCGCCATGCTTGGCGATGTCGGGATAGCCGAAAACGGGGCGACGATAGGCTTTGCGGGGCGCAGGGTGATAGAGCAGGCCACGCACCACAAGCTTCCTCCCGAGTTTCAGACGGCCGAGTATCTGTCCATGATAGGCGGGGTTGATTTCGTCGTCCACCGCGCCGCGCTGAAAGACGCTCTGTCCAATGTGATAAGGATTTTGACTAACAAAAAGGGATAGCTTGGCCGCCGGCATGTCCCGCGCGGGCCGGACGATTGGAAGCGCGGGCGGCCGAAAGCGGTTTTCAATCGGATGAATTGAATGGGGAATGGATAAAATGCAATACTTGGATTTTGAAAAGGGAGTGAGGTCGCTGGACGAGCAGATAGCCGTTTTGGGCGAAAGCCGCGTGCTTGCGGATATAGAAAAGGCCCGCAGGTTGCAGGTCCGCCGCGATGCCGAGCTTCGGTCCGTCTATTCCGGGCTTTCCCCGTGGAATGTCGTCGAGGTGGCAAGGCATCCCGACCGCCCGCATGCGCTTGATTATATCGCCGGGATGGTCGAGAATTTTGTCGAGCTCAAAGGCGACCGGGCGTTCGCCGACGATCAGGCGATAGTGGGCGGCCTCGGGCGCATATCCGGGCGCGGAGTGGTCGTGATAGGCGAGGAAAAGGGCAGCGATACCGAATCCCGCGTCCGCCATAACTTTGGCGCCGTCAAGCCCGAGGGGTATAGAAAAGCCGTCCGCCTTATGCGCCTGGCGGAAAAATTCGGCCTGCCGGTGGTGTCGTTGATAGATACCGCGGGCGCGTTTCCCGGCGTCGAGTCGGAACAGCGCAACATAAGCGGCGCCATAGCCGAGTCGATACAGGCGAGCCTTGACCTTTCGGTGCCAAGCGTCGCTGTCGTGATAGGCGAGGGGGGCAGCGGCGGCGCCATGGCGATAGCCGCGGCCAGCCGGGTTTTGATGCTGGAATATTCGGTGTATTCGGTCGTGTCGCCCGAGGGGTGCGCGTCGATTCTGTGGAAGGATGCGAATCATAAGAAGGACGCGGCCAAAGCGTTGAAGCTGACCGCCGCCGACTTGCTTGGCATGGGGGTGATCGACGCTGTGATAGAGGAGCCGGCCGGAGGCGCGCACCGCGGCCGCGAGGAAACCGTGCGCCGCGTGCGCGAGGTCGTGTCGATCGAGTTGAAGGCGCTCTCGAAATTCTCCCGCGCCCAGATACGCGATTCCCGCGTCGACAAGTTCGAGCGTATGACAAGGTTGGCCAAGTGATGCGCTCGGTTTTGAAATCGCTTGTGCGCTTGTATCAGGTCTTGCTCTCGCCTGTGATAGGCGGGCGGCATAGGTGCAGGTTTTTTCCCCGGTGCAGCGATTATGCGATCGAGGCCATAGATTCGTTCGGCGCGTTCAAGGGCTCGGTTGTCGCGCTGAAAAGGATAATGAAATGCAATCCGTTTTCCGCCGGCGGACATGATCCGGTGAATGCGGTCGAATAGGGAGGGTTTGATATGGAGTTTTTGGTGGGTTTTTTGATTGTGGTCGCGCTGCTTTTCCTCCCGTGTATTTATCAGTGGCTGACCGTCTCGCATGACCGGATACATGTAAGCGAGAAAAGCGTTAAGGTCGAGACAAGCTTGGTTTTCTCGGGCGGCAGGCATTATGTCGGCATGGCCGGTCGGTCGGTCTATATGGTGTTCACGCGCGACGGCCGGGCGTTCAAGAACAAGGATTCCCTTGCGTTCTGGAAATGGAACAGCGACGAGATCCAGGCCAAGCTTAAAAACGGCGGGGTGTATTATGTCAAAACCGCCGGCTTGCGCGTCCCGTTTCTTGGGCTGCACAGGAATATAATAACGATAGGCGGAAAGATAAAAAAGGCTCCGAAATGAAGAACATAACCCCGGCGGACGGCGACGGCGCGAAAGCCGCCGTTTTTCTTAAACTTTTTCTTTGGAGCGCGGTTTTTTGTCTTGCGCTTAGGCTCTCTTTCTGCGCCCCGCCGCCCAAGCCGGGCAAAGCCCCCCCGGCGCAGGCCGTGTCAAGCGAGGCTCCCCGCGTCCCGGTCGAATTTTCCGCCCCGCGCGTCAAGGGCAATTGGAACGCTGGCGGCGTCCGCTTGGACGATTTGGAGTTGAAGGATTATTTCGATAAATCCGGCGCTCCCGTGCGGCTGTATTCGCATGGCAAAGAGGCGCCCTCTTATGCCGAATTCGGGTATCTAAGCGATGCTGGCGAGATGCCGGGCGCCGCGACGGAATGGAATGTCGAATCCCGCGGCGACGCGTCGGTGGTCCTTTCGTGGAAGAACTCGCGGGGCGTCGGGTTCAAACGCTCGATGGCGTTCGATAGGGGATATGTCTTGTCCGTGCGCGACACCGTGTCGAATTTTTCTCCCTCCGATATAACGATATATCCGTATGCAAGGGTCGTCGGCTCCGCGGACCCGGGCAAGGCGGCCTCGTCCCATACGGGGTTCGTGGGCGTCCTTGACGGAAAATTGATAGAGGAAACCTATGCCGATATAGCAAAGGAACCAAAGCTGTATGCGCGCGCCGCAGGTTGGTTCGGCTTTTCGGGCCAGTATTTTCTAAGCGCGCTTTTGAATGCCGCCGAGAGCCGGGTAAGCGTCCAGGAAATCTCCCCCGGGGTGTTCCAGGCCGATTTCGTCCGCGACGCGGT
>JAIRTB010000056.1 GCA_031255155.1 Rickettsiales bacterium | reverse complement strand
TCGGAATAATCAAACGGGTAGGACTGTCCCGCGCAAGTTGGCATAGCTTGCCCTATCGACCGCGACACGCCTGATTTCGCCAACCCGCGCGGAATCGGCCTTGACAATCACCATCTGCTGATACTCGTTCCGGCCAAGCAACTCATCTTCCATCCTTTCGGTAAAAAGAGCTTCTGTTTCACGACCGACAAACGATTTATTGAACTCGTCTTGACAAGAGCGGAGTAATTTTTGCAATTCGACGATCCGTTCGGTCTTGACAGCGAGGGGAACCTGTCCGTCCATTTTCGCGGCGGCGGTATTGGGACGCGGGGAATACCTGAACGAAAAACTTTGTATAAACTTGATATTCCGCACGGCGTCCAAGGTCGCTTGAAAATCGTTGTCCGTCTCGCCCGGAAACCCGACTATGAAATCGCTTGAAAATTTCACGCGGGGCGCAACCTTTGCCATTTTTTCCACTATGGCGAAATACTCGGCAAGCGTGTATTTGCGGTTCATCTTTTCAAGCACGGCATCGCTGCCGCTTTGCATGGGCAGGTATAAAAGCGGCATCAACTTCGGCTCGGCGGCGAACAGCCCGACAAGCTCGCCGGTCATAAGCGACGGATAGGAAGTGGTGAAACGAATCCGCCTCAACCCACGGATTTCAGCGACTTTGCGAATAAGCGAAGCAAGCGATACGCCTCCGTCGTAAGCATTGACATTCTGACCCACGAGATTTATTTCCACAGCGCCGAGCGACACCAAATTCTCGACCTCGCCAAGCACCTCCCGCCAAGGCCGCGACTTCTCGCGACCACGAGTTCGCGGCACGCAGCAATAAGAGCAACACTGGTCGCATCCCTCTTGGATTTGAACAAACTCGACATGCGCGGCGTGCGAAACGGGCGGAAGGCAATCGAATTTATCAAGCCCATCCAAGCCAAGCTCGGCAATTTTTTCGCCATCGCCCGCCCGTTCCAACAGGCTTGGCAACAGATGGTATTTTTGCGAAGAAAGCACTATCGAGACAAACGGGGCGCGGCGGAAAACATCCGACCCGTCCGCCTTCGCAAGACAGCCGACTATGGCGAAAACAGGCTTTCGATTCAACGAAAGCCGCAGCCGCCCAAGCTCGCTATACACCTTATCAGCAGCTTTTTCACGGATATAACAAGTATTGAAAATCACGGCATCGGCGTCCAAAGCGTCATCGACCCGAGCCCAGCCCAGCGCCTCCAAATGCCCAGAAATCCGCCGCGAATCGTAAACATTCATCTGGCATCCGAACGAGCGAATGAAAAATTTCCTTTGCATGGCGCGAGTATATCCGCCGCGGCCGGATATTGCAAGCAGGTTTCAAGCGGGTTTCAACCAGCGAACCGGGCCTTTATCCACGCCCTGGCCCTGACGCCAAGCAAGATCATGCACGGCGTGACTATCAGCGTCAAAAGCGTAGCGAAGCAAAGGCCGAACGCTATCGACCGGCTGAACGCCGCCCACATAGCCATGCTGGGCGCGCCTATGGAGATATCCGCATTCACAAAGTCTATATTGAGCTTCAACGCCATGGGCATAACACCCAAGATAGTCGTTATAGTAGTCAAATACACCGGACGAAGGCGCTGCAATCCCGTGCGTTTAAGCGCGTCTATCGGATCTTCGACCTTCTGCGAAATCTCGTTATACGCATCTATCAAAATAATGTTGTTATTGATTATTATGCCCGCAAGGGACACTACGGCCAAGCCCGTCATAACTATCGAGAACGGATCGCGCGTAATCATCAACCCCCACAAAACCCCTATGGTGGACAAGAGTATGCTGAACAAAATCATGAACACGGAGTAAAAGCTATTGAACTGCGCAAGGAGCAACAGAAACATCATAAACACGGCCATCAAAAAAGCATAGCCCAAAAAGCCCATGTTATCCTTGCCATCCTGATCCTCCCCTTTCCAGGTGAACTCGACGCCATCGGCGGGAGGGCTTTGGGCAATATGCTGTTTAAGCAGGGCCACCTTGGCGGCGGGGTATTCGCCGCTTGCAACATCGGAGCGCACGCGAATCGTACGCTTGCCGTCGATGCGCTGTATCATGTTGACCTTGGGAGACGGTTCTATTTTCACAAAACTTGAAAGAGGGACCGACTGTCCGTTGGCGCCGACCACATACAGATTGCCGATTTGATCCAACGCGCGGTATGCCCGGGGATAGCGCACGACTATATCTATCTCTTCGTCAAGATCGGAAGGCATATAACTTGAAACCTTGGCGCCGTGGGTAAGCATTTGGACGACCTGGCCTATGTTGCCGACCGAAACGCCAAGCTTGGCCGCCTGAACCTTGTTTATCTTCATCTCCCATTGTATGCCGGGAAGACTTGTCGTATCCTCGACATTGACAAAGCCGCCTATCTTGTCCATGGCGTCCATTATGTATTTATAGCCCGAATCTATCAACTCGGGGTTGTCGTCGATTGCGCTTATGCGAATATCTATGGGCTTGCCGGACGACGGACCTTCACGCTGTTTTACAACTTCTAGCTCGACGCCGGCGACCTCGGACATAACCTCGCCAAGCCGCGCCATGACGAATTCGGCGCCGGGGCGCTCTTTCCAGTCTTTCAGCTCGACCTGGACATAGCCCACAACATCCTCGCTCGCATCCCTGGAACGCGCGCCGGAACGGGCATATATATTCTTGAAATACGGCAGGCTGGCGGCCTTTCGCTCAACTTCGAGGACAAACCTCGTCTTTTCGTCGACCGACAGGTTGCCGCGCGCATGAACATTTATATTCACGAAATTAGGCTCGCTTGCGGGGAAAAGCTCTATACCGACGCCGAACAGGCCATAAGAGACAATACTTGCCACCAGCAGGGCGCACACGCCGCCGAATATCTTGCCAGGGCGTTTCAAGACCCAATCCAATATATTATGATAGAATTTCATATAGCCCGTAAGCTTGTCATATTCGCCCATGTCTGCGGCAAGAATCTGCGCCTTTTCGGGCGTATCCTCGCTTGTCTTCGACCCGAACACCGCGCCCAAGATCGGCAGGAACACAAGGGCCACGACAAGGCTTGCCGACAGGACGCATATCACGGTCAAAGGCAAAAACCTCATAAACTCGCCCATCGTGCCGGGCCAAAAGACCATCGGCGCGAACGCCATAAGCGTGGTAACGGTCGAAAGGATGACGACCAATGCCATGCGTTTGCTTGCTCCCCCATAGGCCTCGACCCGGGACGCCCCCTTGGCAAGCTCTTGATCGCTATATTCCGTAATAACTATCGCGCCGTCCACAAGCATGCCGACGGACAATATCAGACCGAACAGGACTATCATATTTATAGAGCTTATGCACAACGAAAGGAATACCAGGCCAAGCAAAAAACTCAACGGTATCGACAAGCCGACCAAAAGCCCCTCGCGAATACCAAGCATAAGCATAACGCACAGGACGACCAGCAGAACCGCGCTTATAACGCTGTTTTCAAGATCAAGGAGGTTGTCGCGGATTTCCAGAGAGGTATCGTTCGTAACGCTTACCATGACATTTTCCGGAACGACCTTGGCCGCCCGGGAGAGCACATACCTGACCGCATCGACCGTATCGATAGTGTTCGCGCCGACCCGCTTTTTGATCTCCAACGAGAGGGACGGAGCGCCGTTCATTCGCACATAGCCCTCGGCATCCTTGTAATTCCGACGGACATCGGCTATATCATAAAGGCGCACGGCCCCGTCCCCTCTTGTCTTGACGGGAAGATTCATAACATCGTCCACATTCTCGATAAGACCCGGGACCTTTATGGGAAACGACCCTCCGGCGGCCTCGATATTGCCGGCGGGGATAAGGATATTGGTGCTTTGCAGGAACGACGCGAGGCTTCCCAGCGACAATTTATAGCTATCAACCTTGCCGGGGTTTATGACGATCTCTATCTGCTCCTCCCTCTTGCCGCCGATTTCGGCCTCCAAGATCCCCGAAATAGATTCGATCACATCTTGGAGCCTGTCCGCAACGCGAGAAAGCGTGCGCTCGGGGGCCGTGCCATAGACATTCACGATGGCAACGGGAAAGTCGCTTGTGTTTATCTCGGTAATAACGGGCTCGTCCGCGTCTTTCGGCAGATACGGCCGCGCCTTGTCCACCGCGTCCTTGGTCTGGCGCAGGGAGCGCTCGGCGTCAAGGCCGACGAAAAACTCCTAAATCACAAAGCAATAGTTTTCATAGCATTTCGCGTTGATCGACTTTACCCCCTCGATGACCTTGAACTCCTTTTCCAACGGCTTGGCAATAAGGCGCTCGCCGTCTTCGGGACTGATGCCCACCTGGGTGACGGTCGTTATTATATACGGTATCTGGATATCCGGAAACGCCTCCTTGGGAAAGCGGACATAGGACAGCATGCCCGCCGTCGCCAGCATGAACATGCCGAAGAAGAAAAACCTCTTGTGCGCAAGCGCCCAGCGAATCATATCAATCCTCTTGTATTTCGTCGTTGTCAATGAACCGGACATTCGAATCGGCGCTTGCCTCGGACGGCGCGGCAAAGCGCGGATCGACCTCCTCGCCGACGCTTACAAACTCCTGGCCGCTGGTGATTACCGTCGCGGTTTCGGGAAGGCCGCTTACCCACAAGCCGTCCGCGCCGTCGTCCTTTACCAACTCTATGCCGTAAAAACCCACCTTGTTGCCGCCCTCTATCGTCTTGACACCTATTTGGCCGTCGTCGCCAAAGGTAAGGCACGAGCTTGACGGCAAGCGCACGGCCATGACAGAATCAAGAGGCAGCCTGACCTCGGCCGTCATGCCCTCGCCTATCCGGCCATCGTTTTTAGCAAGCAGCTCTATCGCGAATGTCCGGGTGGCGTCGCTTGCCGAACCCGCGACATAGGAAAGCACCGCGTCGACGGACTTGCCGTCGACTATCTTGGCCGATCCGACCGCTCCCAACCGCGCGCGCGACACGAATTTCTCGGGGATTTCCGCGCTTATGCGTATGGTCGAGAGGTTTAGGAACAACCCTATGGTGGTATTGACGGCAAGGTATTGTCCGACCTGATAATCCAGACTGCTTACCACCCCGTCGAACGGCGCTTTTATGCTTGTATAGTCTATGTCCAAAGCGGACTGCTCGGCCGCGGCGGCCGCGGATTTATATCCCGCCTCGGTCTGGACGAACTCGACCCGGGAGATAAGGTTTTCCCCGAACAGCTTGGCCGCTGTGTCGAATTCTATTTTCGATTTTTCACGAGCGGCGCGCGCGGCAAGCAATTTCGCCTCGCGGTCGTCCATTTTCAGCTTTAATATAGTCTCGCCCTTACTGACCCTAGAACCCTTGGGCTTGACGATTTTCTCTATCGTCCCCGCGGTGCGGTTTTTGAGCTCTACCCGCTCGTCCGCGCGCGTATGGCCGAAAAGCAATATGTCGGCGGTAACTTTTTGCGCATTCAGACGAGAGGCCTCGACCTTTACCATGCGGCTTGGCGCGGACTCTCCGGCGACGGGCTTGGTGCGGAAATAGCCGGCTATGAACCATGCGACTATGGCTATGACGCACCACCAAAATACTTGAATCTTTGGATGTTTTTGCCCCAAGCGCGACGATTTATAGCGCATCTTTACATGCGAATGAATATTTTTCAGCATTTATTACTTCCTTATTATAGGAAAGAGATTATATCTATCGTTCAACCCAAAAGCAAGAAGAAAATGCTTTTTTGTCAATAAATTACAGTATTTAGGTCGGAATCGACAAAGTGCATGGATTTACTTTTATCCACGGACAAAGACATTGCGATCAACCGACAAAAACATACCTTGTTTACCCCGTTTTTATTGACGCTTTAATATTAGTGCCATATGATAAAATTATGATGAATATACCAATTGAATCTTTGCATACCACCATGCTTGGGGAAAAGCGCATAAAACGCAATCTTGGCCTGGAAACAAATGATGTTGTTTCGTGGTGCAAGTCGGCGGTTTCCTGCGCCGACAAAGGGGCCTTTGTTCGCAAAGGCAAAAATTGGTATGTTTATGGCGATAATTATGTTTTAACTATCAACGCATACAGCAATACCATTATCACCGCCCATAAATTGGCCTAGAAAGGCACAATGCCGGACAAGCATTTAATATAGGAAACAGGGCTAATAC
>JAIRTB010000047.1 GCA_031255155.1 Rickettsiales bacterium | reverse complement strand
CTCATCCTTAGTCGCTGACCGTAAAAATCTCGGCGCCCGAGGGAGTGATTCCGATAGTATGCTCCCATTGGGCGGAAAGCCCGCCGTCGGCCGTCCGCGCCGTCCACCCGTCCCTGTCCAGCCGGACATCGGGCGCGCCAAGGTTCAGCATCGGCTCGATTGTGAAAACCATCCCCTCGCGCATGATCAGCTTCTCCGATTCGCGCGAGTAATAGTGCAGGACATTGGGGTCCTCGTGGAAAGCGGTGCCGATCCCGTGCCCGCAATACTCGCGCACTATGGAAAATCCGTGCGCGCGGGCAACCTCTTCGACCACGCGGCCGATTCGGGCGAAAGAAACCCCCGGGGCGCAGATGGCTATGGCCCGAAGCAAAGCCTCGCGCGCGGCGTCGGCAAGCTCCCTCGCCCGGTCCGATGCGCGCCCGGCGAAGAACATGCGCGAGGTGTCGCCGAAATACCCGTTGAAAATCGTGGTCACGTCAATGTTCAGCATGTCGCCGTCCTCGACAAATTCGCGCTTCGAGGGAATCCCGTGGCATATCACATCGTTGCGCGAGATGCAGCAGGATTTCGGATATCCCTCGAAGTTCAGCGGCGCGCAGATCCCGCCAAGCTTTTTGGTGTGCTCGGCGACGATTCGGTCGAGGTCGTAGGTCGAAACGCCCGGAGCTATAAAGTCCGATATGTGGTCGAGCGTTGCCGAAGCCTTTCTTCCGGCCGCGCGGATTCCTGCGAAATCTTCGTCTGTATAGATGGATATCGCCATGCTAGTCGTCGCCCGCGCCAAGGTCGCTCAGGATTTCCATGGCGGCGACTTGCTCGGCGTCCTTTTTCGAGGGGCCTTTGCCGGTTTTGGATACGGACCCGATGACGCCCCGGACGGTGAATATGGGTGCGTGCGCGGGGCCCTCTTGGCTGACAAGCTCGTAAGAGGGATACGCGCCCATGGTCTTTTGGGTGTATTCTTGGAGGCGGGTTTTATAGTCTTTGATAGGCGCGCCGCGGTCGAACAGGGCGAGGCGCTTTTGGAAAAGCTTTTCCGAAACCGCCAATGCGGGGGGAAATCCGCCGTCGAGGAATATGGCGCCCAAAAGGGCCTCCACCGCGTCGGCAAGGATGTTCCGGTTTTTAAGGCCGTTGCGCCGGACCTCCTGCTGCGATACCTTCAAGATCTCGTCCAGGCGCAGGTCCTCTCCGATTCGGGCGAGGGAATGGGCCGATACCAGGTTGGAATGGCGCACGGCCAAAGCCCCCTCGTCCTCCAATGGGAAAGTGTCGTATAGGATCTTGGCCGCGCAAAGCCCGACCACGCGGTCGCCAAGGAATTCCAGCCTTTCGTTGCTGTCCAGCCGGTTCTGGACAAAGCTGGAATGCGAAAGCGCCCTTTCGACAAGGTCGCCGCGGTCGAAGTAATATCCGGTCATCTCGCATAGCTCGGCGACTGTCATCGCGCGTTTTTTCTTGAAAGCGGTTTTGTTCGTGTTGCTCATCTTGTGGCCTTTGATATCCTTGCCCCGGCGAAAGGGGGCGCTAAAATGTTGTTGCTGGTTTTGCGGTTCATCTTATGGCCTTTAATATCCTGTCCCAGCGTATGGGGTGCAGCCATCGCCAAACCTCCCACAGGGCGGCGGATTTGTTCTGTGAAAAGAAGATCACGCCCGCCCGTCCCATAAGGTCGCGGCGGTGGATGAATCCGACTTCGCCAAGGAATCTGGAATCCTCGCTCATGTCGCGGTTGTCGCCCATCATGAAATAGTGGTCCGGGGGCACCTGGTATTCCGCGGTGTTGTCCATAAGCTCGCCGTCGCCGATCTCGATGATAAAGTGCCGCCGGCCGCCGGGCAGGGTTTCGACATAGCGGTCAAGCTCGGCCGCCTCGCCGTCGCCGTCGCGGAAATCCTTGTATGCGACGGTATAGTCGTCCTTGTCGAGCGGGCGCCCGTCCAGCAGCATGATCTTGGAATCGACGATGGATACGGTCTTGCCGGTCTGGGTGGTCATGGTCAGGGCCTCGCGCTTGCGCAGCGGGTCGGCCAGGTTCGCGACATAGAACTTGCCGGCGGGCTCGCGCGGGACGATTTCCCCGTTTATGTAAAGGCGCCCCTGCCTCAGCTGGACTTTGTCGCCACCCTTTGCGACATGACTCTTTATATAGTTGTCGGGGCGGCCCTTGATTTTTTTGAATACGACGACATCGCCGATTTCAGGCTCGGAAAAAAATATGCGGTCGCCGATGACGGGCGGGGAAAAGGGAAAGGATTGCCGCGAATAGCCGTAAGAGAACTTGGACACGAAAAGATGGTCGCCGACATATAGGCCGGGCAGCATGGAATCCGAGGGGATGTGGAAAGGCTCGAACAACAGGCTTCGTATTGCTATGGCGGCAAGGACGGCCCACGAAACCGCGGTCGCGGTCTCGCCGAATCCCTGGCGGGTTTTGCGCCTCCACTTCATCGGGCCGTGTCCTTTCGATTCGCCGGGCCGTTGGTTTTCCGCCGGCGATTCATCGGGCCTGGTCCTTTTTTCGATTCGCGCGGTTGGTTTGGAGCACGATACACTGCCCAAGGCGCTTTTTCAAGTATTTTCCCGTGTGCGAGGCGCGGTTTTTTGCTATGTCCTCGGGTGTTCCCTGCGCGACGATTCGGCCGCCGGCGTCGCCGCCCTCGGGGCCCATGTCGACGATCCAGTCGGCGGTTTTCAGGATGTCGAGGTTGTGCTCTATGACCAGGACCGAGTTCCCCGCGTCGACAAGCCTGTGCAGCACCTTCAACAGGTTCGCCACATCGTGGAAATGAAGGCCGGTCGTCGGCTCGTCGAGAAGGTATAGGGTCCGCCCCGTCGCGCGCTTGGAAAGCTCTTTGGAAAGCTTTATACGCTGGGCCTCGCCGCCCGAAAGAGTAAGGGCCGATTGGCCGAGGTGTATGTATCCCAGGCCGACTTCGTGCAGGACAAGGAGCTTGTCCCGTATGTTCGGGACATTTTCGAAAAACCGGACGGCCTCGTCCTCGGGCATGTCGAGAATGTCCGCGATGTTCTTGCCCTTGT